>JBMLMS010000400.1:0-6621 GCA_049243925.1 Pirellulales bacterium | reverse complement strand
TCGCCAGGCGCAGCGCAGGCAAATCCGAGTGAGCCGAAGCCTGGAGGGCGGAGGCGAACGTCCGGCGAGACGGTACGGGGTAACCCCGAGCCGGCGCAGCCACGCGGACGTTGACGTGGCTGAAAAAAGCGACGTCATTCCTCCTCGAGGCCGTGCTCGAGGAGTTTCTTGCGGAGCGTGTTGCGGTTGATGCCGAGGCGGGCGGCGGCTTTCAGTTGCACGCCATCGCAGGCGGCGAGCATCTGCGAGATCAGCTCGCGCTCCACGCGGCTCACGATCCTGTCGAAGAGGTTTTCGTCGTCGGGCGGGGCCGTCGTCATGCCCTGTTCCACGAGGTCGCGGGCCAGGCTGTCGAGATCGCCGCCGCGGCCGGGCAGCGACACCGACGGCTTGTCGCCCCGCATCGCCGGCGGCAGGAGATCGAGCGTGAGCTCGTCGCCGGTGGCCATCACGATGCAGCGTTCGACGACGTTTTGCAGCTCGCGGACGTTGCCCGGCCAGTGGTAGCGGGTGAGGGCCTCCATCGCGTCTTTCTGGATGTGGACGACGTAGCGGTCGTTGGCCTCGTTGTAGAGCTCGAGGAAGTGGCTCACGAGCTGCGGGATGTCTTCGCGGCGGGCCCGCAGCGGCGGCAGGTAGATCGGCACCACGTTGAGCCGGTAGTAGAGATCCTCGCGAAACGTTTCCTTCGCCACCTCGTCGAGCAGTTCGCGGTTGCTCGCAGCGATCACGCGGGTGTCGACCCGGATCGTCTCGGTGTCGCCCACCCGTTCGAACTCGCGTTCCTGGAGCACCCGGAGAAGCTTGACCTGCAGCTTGGGCGTCGTGGAGTTGATCTCGTCGAGAAAGATCGTGCCGGTGTGGGCCGCCTCGAACCGGCCGGTGCGGTTGGCGACGGCGCCTGTGAACGAGCCGCGGACGTGGCCGAAGAGCTCGCTTTCGAGCAGGCTCTCGGAGAGGGCGCCGCAGTTGACCCGCACGAACGGCCCGCTGCCCCGCGGCGAAAGCTGGTGGATCGCCTTGGCCACGAGCTCCTTGCCGGTGCCCGTTTCGCCGACGAGCAGCACCGATGCGTTTGACGCCGCCACGCGGCGGGTCATCGCGTAGACCTCCGCCATGGCCGGGCCGGAGCCGATCAGCCCCTTGATCGGAGAGGTGGAGTCGTCACCGGGTTGGCTCGGAGAGCGCAGCATCAGCGGGAGCGGGCGGCGGGGGCGTGAACGCCGGCCGATTGTACTCCGCCGGGCCGCGGCGTGCCGCAGCGAGGCCTAGCCGGCTGCAGACGTCGGGCGGAAGCTCCCACTCTCGGCGGTGAAGGATCGCCAGCAGCGTCGCCGCCTGCCGCCCCCGGTCGAGCCGCCGAGCCGCGCGGGCGGAGCGGCCATCGGCCGAGGCGGCCACCGCGCCGGCCACGTCTGCAAGCACCTGCGGGAATCGCGGCGGAGCGAGCTCGGCGCCGGTGGTGGCATCGAGCGTGGGGTGGAAGAAACTCTCCATTCGGTCCACGAGCGCGACGCACGGCACCCGCGAAAACTTGAGGATCGACTTCGTGAGAAACCGGCCCCGCGCGTAGTCGTCGAAGGGATCGATGACGACGAGCACGGGGGGGATGTCGCCGTATGGCTGCTCTTGAATGAACTGCACCGTCTCGAACGCCGAGGGCTTCACGATCCGCGCCCCGAGGATCACGAGCACCGTGTCGGCGTGGTCGCGTGCCGCCAGCACCGCCGCGCGGCCGGTCGAGACGATCGCAGGCCGGTAGCCGAAGCGAGACACGCCCGCCGCGAGCTCGTGGGCGATGTCGGCATCGTGATGGGCGACGACGACGCGGTCGCTCCCCGTGGCGGTGGCCGCATGCGCGAGCGCCGCGACGACGCGGCTCGACCCCGGCCACGGGGGCGGGCCGGCGGCGAGCGCAAGCGTGCGGGCCGCCGCGAACTGCAGCTCGGCGTCGGGCACGGCCAGCGCCCGCACGAGCGCCTGCCGCACTGCCGGTGGCAAGGGCGCGGTTGGTGCGTCGAGCGGGCGATCGGGGGGCAGCACGGCCTCTTCGATTCCGCGGGCTGCAGCCGCCGCAGCGGCGAACAGGCCGCGGGCGGCGGCCAGATCGAGGACGTCGGCGATCGCTTCGATATCGAGCCCGTCGGGCCCGGTGAGCACCGCCGCAAGCTGCCCCGGCTCGAACTCCGGCGGCACGGGCCCGGGCGCCGGGCCGCGCATGGCCTCGAGCCGTGTGAGGAGCACCAGCCGCACGGCGTCGGGCTCGGTGGCGCCGAGGGCCATCAGGTCGCGGGCCAGATGCAACGCCTCGCGCACTCGGATGGCGTCGGCCTGCACCGGGTCGGCCAGTGGATCGGGAGCGTGCGCCGACGCGAGCGCGCGGTCGAGCCGGCGCGTGATTCGGGCCACGGCTTCGCCACGGGTCGGCGGCTGCCAGGGCTCCCCTGGCTCCGCACAGCGCTCGTGCACGTGCCGCAGGGCCGCGAGCGCCCGGTCGCGAATCTCGGGTGGCGTGTCGGGCACGACCGCGGGCGCGAGCAAAAACTCCGTGACATCGTCGGCACCGAGGGCATCAAGGCCGGCGATGGCGGTGGGCCACGAGGCGAGGTTCGCCGAGCCGAGCTGGGCGAGCAGTGTCTGCTTCGTGTTGGCCGCGGCCGGGCTCGCCCACGGCACGACGGCCAGCGTGCATACGACCGCCGCTGCGGCACGGTACAACCAGCGCGATCTCAGGCCAGACGCTTCTGCCATACGGCAATCTGGTCGGCCACGCGGGCGGGTGCGGTCGAGCCGAAGCTCGTCATCCGCTCAACTGCCCTCGAGGCCCCCAACGCCCCGCGGAATGCGGCCGTCCAGCCTGCCCAGTCTCGCGAGAACTCCTCGTCGGAAAGCTCCGCCAGCGCCACGCCCTTGGTCATCGCTCGCCGCACGAGATGCCCGACGGTTTCGTGGGCCGTCCGCTGCGGCACGCCCGCCGCGATCAGGGCCTCCATCAGGCTCGTGGCATCGAGGTGGCCCCGTTCGAGGGTGGCCGCGATCGTGGCGCGGTTGAACGACGTGCCCGCCACGAGCGGCGCGGCCACGCCGAGCACCGCTTCGAGCGTGTCGATCGAGTCGAAGATCGTTTCTTTGTCTTCCTGAAGATCGCGGTTGTAGGCCGTGGGCAGGCCTTTCAGGAGCACAAGCAGGGCCTGCACGTTGCCGATCGCCCGCGCGCTCTTACCCCGTACGAGTTCGAGCACGTCGGGGTTGATCTTCTGCGGCATGATCGAGCTGCCCGTGCAGAAGCCCTCGGGAAGCTCGAGAAAGCCGAATTCCTGCGTGCTGTAGAGGATCCACTCCTCGGCCCACTGCGAGAGGTGGGTCATCGTGAGCGCGATCACGAACGCAAGCTCACAGACGAAGTCGCGGTCGCTCGCACCGTCGAGGCTGTTGGCCGCCACGCCGTCGAAGCCGAGGGCGGCCCGTACGTGCTCGCGGTCGATCGGCAGGCTCGACCCGGCAAGCGCCCCCGACCCGAGTGGCAGGACGTTCGTCCGCCGCCGGCAGTCGGCGAGCCGGCTCCGGTCGCGGTCGAACTTCTCGCACCAGCCGAGTACCTGGTGGCTCGCAAGCACCGGCTGGGCTCGGCGCAGGTGCGTGTAGCCCGGGATCACGAGCCCCTGCTCCCGCACGGCGAGGCCGAGGAACCCGCGCTGGAGTTCGAGCAGGCCCGCGTCGAGCCGATCGATCGCCCGCCGGCAGTAGAGCCTGAGGTCGGTGGCCACCTGGTCGTTGCGACTGCGGGCCGTGTGCAGCTTGCGGCCGATGTCGCCGAGCCGGGCCGTGAGTGCCGACTCGATATGCAGATGGATGTCTTCCTTCGCGGCGGTGAATTCGAACTGTCCGCCGTGGATCTCGCTGCGGATCGCTTCGAGCCCCTGGGCGATCGCCTCGGCCTCGGCCGCCGTGATCAGGCCGCTGGTCGCGAGCATCCGCGCGTGGGCGATCGAGGCGTCGATGTCGTCGTCGGCGAGCCGCTGGTCGAACGACACGCTTTCGGAAAACGCCTCGACCCGCTTGTCGGTCGGCTCACGAAACACACCGCCCCATGCCTTGGCAGTTTTTGGGCCGTCGGAAGAGTGGGGCACGGGAGCGGTCCTCGAGGCGGGTGGCGAACAAACTACTTGTACTTCCGACCGCCCGAAAATCCATCCCGTCGCGGTACACTGCTCCCTCTCATGATCTCCCCCGACGATTTTCTCGCGCCCGGTGGCAGGCTCGCGGCGCGGCTGACGGGCTGGGAGTCGCGGCCCGAGCAGCTGGAGATGGCCAGGCTGGTCGCGCAGGCGATCGCCGAGCGGCGGCATGCGGTGATCGAGGCCGGCACGGGCGTGGGCAAGAGCCTCGCGTATCTCGTGCCCGCGGTGCTCGCGGCGACGGCCGATCAGGTCGACGACGCAGCCCCGATCGCCGGGCCGCCGTCGGACGCCGACTGGGACGACGAGGCCGACGAGCCTGTCGTGCCTGCGGGCCGTCGGCCCCGCCGCGTTGTGATCTCGACGCACACGATCGCCCTCCAGGAGCAGCTCGTCACGAAAGACATCCCGCTCGTGGCGGCCGTAATGCCGCGGGAGTTTTCGGCGGTGCTCGTGAAAGGCCGCGGCAACTACGTGAGCCTGCGGCGGCTCGCGCTGGCCCTCGAACGCGCAGGCAGCCTCTTCAAGGACGACGAGGAACTCGCCGAACTCCGCGACCTCGTCTCCTGGGCCCGCCGCACGGGCGACGGCTCGCTCGCGGATCTGCCGAGCCTGCCCACGAGCGCGGTGTGGGAGGAGATCGAGAGCGACTCGGGCAACTGCATGGGGCGGGCCTGCCCGACCTACCAGCAGTGTTTCTACTACGCCGCCCGGCGGCGGATGCACCACGCCCAGGTGCTTGTCGTGAACCACGCGCTCTTCTTTTCGGATCTCGCGCTCAGGCGGGCGGGGGCGAGCCTCCTGCCCGACTACGACGTCGTCGTGTTCGACGAGGCGCACACGCTCGAAAGCGTGGCGGGCGATCACTTGGGCGTGGGGCTCTCGAGCGGCACTGTGGAGCGGATTCTTTCCAAGCTCTTCAACGATCGCACGCACCGTGGGCTGCTTGTCCATTACAAGATGCACGACCTCGAGCCCGACGTGCTCCGCTGTCGCCGGGCCGCCGAGGATTTCTTCGCGGCCGTGCGGCACGCGGTGGCCGGGAGTGGCGACGGCCCCTGGCGGGTGCGCCGGCCCCGGCTCGTGCCCGACTCGTTCGGCGACGTGTGCCTCGGCCTCGTGCGCAAGCTCAAGGCGGCCGCCGACGGCCTCTCGAACGATGCCGAGCGGCACGACTTCCACGCGCTCTCCGACCGGCTCGCGCTCGTGGCGGGATCGGTGCGCACCTGGCTCGAGCAGAGCGAGCCGGGCGCGGTGTGGTGGGTCGAGGCCCAACGCACGCGCCGGGGCCGGGAGCGGATTCGCCTGGCCGGCGCGCCTGTCGACGTGGGGGCGACGCTCCATCGCGAGCTCTTCAGCCGCGTTGGCACCGTCGTGCTCACGAGCGCCACGCTCGCCGTCGGAGCGGCGCAGGCTGACGACGCCATGGCAGACGACCGCCCCCAGGCTGATCCGTTCGCATTCTTCCGCAAGCGGATCGGGCTCGGGGATGCCGCGACTCGGGTCGGCGACGAGCCGGACGCCGATCGCAGCGTGATCACCCGCCGGCTCGGCAGTCCTTTCAACTACGAGCAGCAGGCTACGCTCGTGCTCGTCGATCGGCTGCCGAATCCTGAGGAACGCGAGGCCTACGACCGGGCGTGCGCACGAATGATTCGTCGCTATGTCGAGCGGAGCGATGGCCGGGCCATGGTGCTCTTCACGAGCACCGCCGCGCTCGCCACCGCCTCGGCCGATCTCGCCGGCTGGTGTGCCCGGCGCAACTACCGGCTCGTGAGCCAGACCGACGGCCTCACGCGCACGCAGATGCTCGCCGATTTCCGGGCCGGGCCGGCGAGCGTGCTGCTCGGTACCGACGGCTTCTGGCAGGGGATCGACCTGCCGGGCGACTGCCTCGTGACGGTGATCATCACGCGGCTGCCGTTCGCCGTGCCCGACCGGCCGCTCGTGGCCGCCCGGATCGAGGCGCTTCGCGAAGCCGGCGGCAATCCCTTCATGGAGTATCAACTGCCCGAGGCCGTGCTCAAGCTCAAGCAGGGCTTCGGGCGGCTGATCCGCTCGCACGCGGATCGGGGCACCGTGGTGATTCTCGACCCGCGCGTGCTCACGAAGCACTACGGCCGCGTATTCCTCGACAGCCTTCCGCCGGCCCGCGTCGAAATCGAGCCCTTTGACGACGAGTGACTTGTGCGAGGGCTAGCCAGACGTCGATGAGCCCAATCCGGCTCGAGGCTGCCCCATACCGTCTCGCCGGACGTTCGCCTTCGCCCTCCAGGCTTCGGCTCACTCGGATTTGCCTGCGCTGCGCCATCCATGGCTCCGCTGGTCAAATACGCCGGCTCAACGGTAGGGGCAGCCCCTCGCCTCCCCAACTCTTAGGCGTTAAGAAGTTTCGGCGGAGACGGTCGGTGGGCACGCGCAGACGCAGGGAGTCGTTGAGGAC
>JBMLMS010000399.1:0-3493 GCA_049243925.1 Pirellulales bacterium | reverse complement strand
GGCAAGGAGAGCGCAAGCTCGTGGGCCGTGGGACTCACGTTCGCCCTGCCGATCTTCAACCGCAACCAGGGCAACATCGCCCGTGCCGAGAGCAACATGAACCAAACCCGGCTCGAGCTTGCCTCGCTCGAGCGACGCGTGGCGGCCGAGGTGCGGCTGGCCGAGCGGGAATACCGCCGGTCGCGCGAGGCTCTCGAACAGCTCGAACGCGACGTCGTGCCGCGCGCCGTCGCGCTCGCGAAGCGGAAACTGGCCGAGTTCACCGCCGGCCAGATCGATGCCGACGATCTACAGGATCATCTCGACACGGCCGGCGACGTCGTGCAGAGCCTGCGCGACGCCCTGCTCCGACATCGCCGCGCCATGCTCGACCTCAACACGACGGTCGGCCTGCGCATCCTGCCATGAAGCATCACCCGGCCCGATGCTCCGGGGCAACCCGGATGGGAGTGGGCACGTCGATCGAGGCAAGCGAGCCGCCTGTCCTACGAGATCCCTTCACGGCAACGTGGCAGCTGGGGCGAGCTCGGCGATGCGCACCTGTTCCGCGTGCACGACGGCGCCGTTCACATCGCGGATCGTGAGCGTCATCGTCGGGCCGGCCGGGGCGTCCCAATCGATTTCGAGCGTGCCGAAGTTGGGGTCGCGGTACCGCGGTCCAAGCCGATTGGCGTTGGGCTCCGGGCGTTTACCCGATCCCTGCGGCTGGTTGAGGCTGCTGGCCGTGAGGTCGTAGAGCGGGTATGGAAGCGTGTTGGGGCCGGGGGCGACGCGGCTGATCTCGGCGCTGTGGCGGTCGCCGCTCACGACGACGAGCCCCGTGGCGCCCGAGTCTCGGAACGTGCGAAACAGCCGGGCCCGCTCGGTGGGAAAATTGCCCCACTGCTCCCAGTGGTGATCCGTCGCGGCGACCTGGATGCTCGAGAGCACGATCCTCAGCTCGGCCGGCTCCGCGAGGACGCCCCCCAGCCACCGCCACTGCTCGGCGCCGAGCACGGTCGCGTCGGGATCATTCGTCGGCATGTACGGCCCCTCGCCCCGCCCGCGTTCCAACCGCGGAATCGACACGAGCGGGGACCGGTGGAACCGCGTGTCGAGGCAGATGAGCTGCACCCGGCGGCCCGGCGGTCCGACGACGATCGCACGATAGATGCCCTGTTGCACGCGGAGCGGCGAGTCGGCCGCCACGCCGAAGAAGTCGAGGAATACCTGCTGCGACTCGCGCCGCCGCGGATAGTCGCGGCCTGCATCATTCGCGCCGTAGTCGTGATCGTCCCACACGGCCACGATCGGGACGCGGCCGCGCACGTCGGCGAAGCCTGGGTCGGCCGCGAGCACGTCATACTTTTTTCGCAGCACGGCCATGTCTTCGGTGTCGCCGTAGATGTTGTCGCCGAGCAGCAGGAGCAGGTCGGGGGCGAAGTTGGCGACCGACCGCCAGATCGGCTGGGGCTTGTCCTGGCGGATGCAGGAGCCGGCCGCGATCCGCCGCACTGTCACCGCGGGATCGGGTTCGCGCGCCAAGGTGACCGGAGCCGCGCCGGCAATCAGCAGGATCGCCGTCACGCAAGGTATCAGGATCGTCAGCCCGTCCATACGAACTCTACGCTTGCGTCGATCTCGGGATGAAGGCTCTTGTGCACGGGGCACGTATGGGCCGCACGCTCGAGCGCCTCGCGGTGCGGATGGTCGGCCGGGAGCGGAACCGAGAGCCGCGTGCGGAGCGCTGCGATCCGCCGCGGCGGCTCCGTCGTCATCTCCTTCACCGTGTGGGCCGTCATGCCGACGAGATCGATCCCGTGCCGCGCCGCCACGATCCCCATGATCGTCATCATGCAGGCGCCGAGAGCCGTGGCCACGAGATCGGTGGGTGAAAAACTCTCACCCTTGCCATGGTTGTCGACGGGCGCATCCGTGACGAGCGTTGTCCCCGACGGCCCATGCACCGCCCGACACCGCAGCCCACCTTCATACGTCGTCGCAACCTCGACCATGCCAATCCTCCACAAAAAGGTGCCAGCCACCAAATCTGGGCAAGATGCCTATAACGTTGATGCGTAGTTTACCCAGATTTGGTGGCAGGCACCTTTTTCGGTCATGGGATTTCGTTCACTGCAAGCTTGTGTCGCAGCCCTTCGCGCCGAAGGGCTGCTCGTGGAAATCGACCATCCCGTCGATCCCGCTCTTGAGATCGCTGAAATCCAGCGCCGGCTGTTTCGGGCCGGCGGGCCGGCCGTGCTGTTCACGAAGCCACAGGGCTCCGCGTTTCCAGTGCTCGTCAACCTCTACGGCACGCAGCGTCGGATCGAGCGAATCTTCGCCGACTCACTCGACCGCGTGAAGCGGCTCGTGGAGCTCAAGATCGATCCGGCGGCGGCTCTGCAGCGGCCATGGCGCTATTGGCGGTCGCCCTACGACGCCCTCTCGATGCTGCCGCGGAGCGTTCGCACCGGCCCCGTGCTGGCCCGTGAGATTCCGCTCTCCCGTCTGCCGCGGGTGACCGGCTGGCCGGGTGACGGCGGCGCGTTCATCACGCTGCCGGCCGTCTACACCGAGCACCCCGACCGGCCGGGCACGAAGCACTCGAACCTCGGCATGTATCGCGTGCAACTCTCGGGCAACGCCTACGAGCACGACCGGGAGGTCGGCCTCCACTACCAGATTCACCGCGGGATCGGCGTGCACCATGCAGCGGCCCTCGCCCGGGGCGAGCCGCTCCGGGTGGCGATCTTCGTCGGCGGTTCGCCGGCGCTGGCCGTCTCGGCGGTGATGCCGCTCCCCGAAGGGCTCTCGGAGCTCACGTTTGCCGGAGTGCTCGCCGGCCACCGGATTCCGATGATCCGGCGGCAGGGGCGGCCCGCGATCTACGCCGATGCGGATTTCGTGATCGAGGGCACGGTGCATCCAGGCGCGACGAAGCCGGAAGGGCCGTTCGGCGATCATCTCGGGTATTACGCGCGGCAGCACGACTTTCCCGTGATGCGGGTCGATCACGTCTGGCATCGCGAGGGGGCGATCTGGCCGGTGACCGTGGTCGGGCGACCTCCGCAGGAAGATACGCTCTTCGGGTGGCTCGTGCACGAACTCACCGGGCCGGTGATTCCCACCGTGCTCCCCGGCGTGACGAGCGTTCATGCCGTCGATGCCTCAGGCGTGCATCCACTGCTGCTCGCCGTCGGCAGCGAACGCTACCTACCCTGGAAGCCCTCCACGCGGCCGGCCGAACTCCTCACGCAGGCCTCGGCCATCCTCGGCCAAGGGCAGCTCTCGCTCGCCAAGTATCTGTTCATCGTCGCCGGTGACGATGCGCCGGGCCTCGACGCACACGACGTCGCCCCGTTCCTCGCACATCTCTTGGCCCGGGCCGACTGGCGCCGCGACTGCCACTTCCACACCGAGACGACGATCGACACGCTCGACTACTCCGGCACCGGACTCAACGCCGGCTCGAAGCTCGTGGTCGCGGCGCGTGGCCCGGCGATCCATGATCTGC
>JBMLMS010000398.1:0-2735 GCA_049243925.1 Pirellulales bacterium | reverse complement strand
CAGGCAGCGTGGTGACGCCGCCGAGTTTGCCCACCACGCGCGGTGTCGAGACGAGCACCGGCCCTGACGACATCGCAACACCGACATTGCCCGCTGCGTCGGCGGCCTCGACCCGCACATGCACCTTGGCGGGCGTGGTGCGGGCCGGCTGCCAGCGATACTCGCCCTGGGTGTCGAGCCCTTCGGCGATCGTCGTCCAGGGGCCATCGGCCTGCGGCGCGTATGCCAGCCGCACACTCTTCGGCACGAGCATCTGGTCGTGGGCCGCGTAGCGGATCACCATACCCACCGGCTCGCCCGGCTTCGCGCGGGCCGCTTCGATCAGCTCGACCATCGGCGGCTCATCGTCGACGCCGAGCCAGCAGTCGGGAGATTCGCCCGGCTGCGGACCGCCGGCGATATCGGGCAGATCGGGCACGATGTCGAGGCGGAAGCCGTAGAGACCGGCTGCGGGGAGCGCAACCTGGATCGGGCTCTTGGCGTCGTCGTCGACGGCGATCCGCTGCCATGTGACGCCGGCGTCCCGCGTGCTCCAGAGCTCGACCCGCATCGGCCCGGCGTCACCCTGCTCGGCCTTGAACTCATAGTCCCAGGCGAAGCGGCGCGACTTCACGAGTTGGAGGGGCTTGCCTCGATATTCGGCGGGCGGCTGCCCGGATGGCAGCACGGCCGACGGCGATCCCGCGAAGGCGGTGCGTGGGGCGGGCGGGGCGACCGCGGAGGGTGTGCCCACAGACCACGCGGCCGTGCGTGAATCGGCCGACCGCGGCGCCTCGATGGCCCGGGGCGTTTCCGCCGCCCACGGCGCGGCCGCCTCGGCCGACCATCCGCCCGGCGGCGGCGGGGTGGGCGTGGGCGCGAGCACGGAACGGGCCGACTCGGGAACACGAAGCGCGGGCTGCGGCCTGGACGACACCGTGGATCCGACGTCGGCGGCGGTCTCCCGCGAGGGCAGGGGCGGGGCCCCGAGCTCACGTGCGAGCGCCGATTGGTCAACCTGCGGATCGGTCGGCTCGAGCGTGAACTGCCGCACGGTGTTGTTGCCCGACGAATCGGAGATCGCGATCTTCACCGTGAGCGCTTCGACCTGCTCGCCCGCCCACCAGATCTCCTCGCCCACGAGATGGGCCGGCGACTCGCGCGAGAGCACGCCCTCGGCCGTGATCTTCTTCCAGCCCTGGTCGCCCTTGCCGCGATATTCGACGGCCAGCGAGTCGAGCCGCAGCGAATCGTCGACCGCAGCGTAGCGACAGACGATCTCCCCATCCGCACCTTTCCAGACGCGGGCGGCGATCTTCGGGCCGGCGGCATCGACGAGCACGCGGATGTCGGGGCCGGCACCACCGCGGCTCCGACCTTTCGCATCGATGGCCCGGAGCTGAAACCAGTATTCGCCGTCGGCCTCGGCGCGATACGTGAACGAGCCCGCATTCGGCGCCGCCTCGGCGGCCTGCGACCAGGTGACGCCCAGGTCCGAAGAGACGCTCAGCACCACCCGCTGCGGGGCCGCGTCGGGCGACTGGGCGGGAGGCAGCCGGAAGGGAATCGAAAACACGCGATGCTTCGTGCGCACGAGCTCGGGCAGCGACGTGGCGGCCGGCGGTTCGGCGGCGGTGCCGCAGAGCCCGCCTCCGGCGATCCCGACGGCGCAGACGCACGCCACGAGGGTCCACCAACGCGGCGCACCACGCTTCTGGCCCACCGCGGCCCTCAGGACCGCTGGCGTTTCAAGTTCCGAGACCACTCCCATGTCGGCATGGATCGACCGTTGCAGGCGTCAAAGTCATCTTTTCCACGAGGTCGGCGGAGAGTCGTCCCAGATTCGCCCGTCGAGCCGGCAAAACGCCTGAATCCCGATAAAGAGCGGCGGCTGGCAAGGCTGGGCGGACTGGGCGGCCCGTTGCTGGACCCGGTCTTCACGGGACTGGCATAATTCGAGGCGACGAGCCGATGGAAAGATGCCGGGGAGCCGCGGTGACCGCTCCCCGGGGGAGATTCCGGCGCAGTATGCAAGCATTTTTGATCAGTGCCCTGTTGCTCGCGGTGTTCGTCGCGGGGGGCGTCGTGGCGATCGTCGTGATCCGCGGCCGATACCGAAAGGCCGAGGCCGGGGCTGGGTCGTGGGAAACCGCGCTTGCCGAATACAGGGCCCTTCGCGACAAGGGTGTGCTGACAGCCGACGAATACCGAAAGATAAAGGTTCTCGTGGAGCCGCGCATCGATTCCGACGGTCGTCGCACCGGAGCCGGTGCCGATCAAATGCCGGCCTCCCGGCGCTGTGGATGACCTGCTCAAAAGGAAAGCAACGACATGCCTTCAGGGAAAGACGTCAATAATCTCGGGCGCCGTGGCACGGGAGGCACGACCAAGAAAAACGCCTTCTGCTCGTTCTGCCGCAAGAGCTACCGAGACGTGGGGCCGCTCGTGGAGGGGCCCGGTGACGTCTACATCTGCGGCGAGTGCATCGAACTGTGCCAGTCGATCCTCGACCAGGAAAAGAAGCGCCGCGGCACGAGCAAGCAACTCTTCACGTCGATCCCGTCGCCCCGTGAGATCGTCGGCCATCTCGACGAGTACGTCATCGGGCAGGAGCACGCCAAGCGAGTGCTGGCCGTCGCCGTCCACAGCCATTACAAGCGGCTGACGCTCGGCAGCGAGGGCTCGGACGTCGAGGTCGAGAAGTCGAACATCCTTCTCCTCGGCCCCACCGGCTGCGGCAAGACGCTGCTCGCGCA
>JBMLMS010000397.1:0-5039 GCA_049243925.1 Pirellulales bacterium | reverse complement strand
CGCTGTGCCCCACAGGACGGCAATCGCCGTGCCGAACAGGATTGCCTGGAGGGCGAAGGCGAACGTCCGGCGAGACGGTACGGGGTAACCCCGAGCCGGCGCGCTCGAGTCGAGGCACGCAGACGGTACACTCCAAAGACTATGTCACACACCATTGTCATCTTCGGCGCGTCGGGCGATCTCACGAGCCGCAAGCTCGTGCCGGCGCTCTACAACCTCGAGCGGGCCGGCTCGCTCCCCGCCGACACGCGGATCGTCGGGTTTTCGCGGACGCCGATGACCGACGAGGCGTGGCGGGCGAGCCTGCGCGAGTCGACCGCGAAGCACTGCGACTGCGGGCCCGTGGATGATGCGTCGTGGAAGCAGTTCGCGTCCCGCATCCACTATCAGGCGGGCGACATCGGCAAGCCTGAGGATTTCGCGGCGCTCGACCGCCGGCTGACGGCGCTCGAGGCCGGGGCGGATGCCACGCGGGTGTATTACCTCGCGACCGCGCCGCAATTCTACGAGCCGATCGTGACAGCGCTCGGGGCGCACGGCATGGCGGAGGAGACGCACGGGCCGCGCCGGATCGTCGTCGAAAAACCGTTCGGCACGGACCTCGTCACGGCGCGGGCGCTCAACACCACGCTGCATGCCGTGTTTCGCGAGAGTCAGGTGTTTCGCATCGACCACTATCTCGGCAAGGAGTCGGTGCAAAACATCCTCGCGTTGCGGTTCGCGAACACGATCTTCGAGCCGGTGTGGAACCGCCGCTACATCGACCACGTGCAGATCACCGTGGCCGAGGAGGTGAAGGTGGGGCGGCGCGGGGCGTATTACGACACGGCCGGCGTGCTCCGCGACATGTTCCAAAATCACCTGCTGCAACTGCTCATGGTGACGGCGATGGAGGCGCCGGTGCGGTTCGAGGCCACGGCCGTGCGCAACGAAAAGGTGAAGGTGCTGGAGGCGATCCGGCCGCTCGATCTCGGCGAAGTGGCGGCCGCGGGTGTGCGCGGGCAGTATCGCGGCTACCTCGCCGACCCCGGCGTGGCTCCGGAAAGCCAGACGGCCACGTTTGGCGCGGTGCGGCTCGAGATCGACAACTGGCGCTGGCAGGGGGTGCCCTTCTATCTGCGGAGCGGCAAGGCGATGAGCTGCCGCACCACGCAGATCGTGATCGGCTTCCGGCAGCCGCCGCTCGAACTCTTCGCCGAGGGGCGGCGGACGTTTCACCGGGAGCCGAATCGGCTCGTGATCCAGATTCAGCCCGCGGAGGGCATCCAGCTGCACTTCCACACCAAGGTGCCGGGCGAAGGAATGCGGCTGCGGCTCACCGACCTCGAGTTCAGCTACTCGCGCGAGTTTCAGGGGCGGCTGCCCGAGGCCTACGAGCCGCTCCTGCTCGACGTGATGACGGGCGACGCCAGCCTCTTCGCCCGGGCCGACGAGGTGGAGAAGTCGTGGGAGATTATCGACCCGTTCGTGCGGGCATGGCACTCTGTCGACATGCCGCCGATCGACCTTTACGAGCCGGGCGACTGGGGCCCCATGGCAAGCGCCGAATGGATGGCTGCGCAGGGCCGCACGTGGTTCGACCTGTGCCCGGTGCTCACGTGACCGGGCCTTCGATCGGCGGCGTCGCTCTCGCCTCCCCTGTGGTGCAGGCGGCGCTCTCCGGCTACAGCGACCTGCCGATGCGGGTGCTCGCCCGCCGGTTCGGCGCCAGCTACGCCCTCTGCGAGGTGCTGCTCGACACGTTCGTGACCGTGATCGGAAAAAACAAGCGCAACCTCGCCCGCGTGGCCGTCGCCGACGAGGAGCATCCCGTGGGCGGCCAGCTGATGGGGGCGAACCCCGATGATTTTCCGCCCGCGGCACGGCGGCTCGTCGAGGCGGGCTTCGACGTGATCGACATCAACTTCGGCTGCCCCGTCAAAAAGGTGCTCGGCCGCTGCCGCGGCGGCTACCTGCTCGGCCAGCCCGAGACGGCCCTCGACATCGTGAGCCGCGTGCGCGACGCCGTACCGGCGCACGTGCCCGTCACGCTCAAGATGCGGCGCGGCCTCGACGACTCGCCCGAGAGCGCCGACAAGTTCTGGACGATCTTCGATGGCGCGTTCGCCCGCGGCGTGGCGGCGATCACGGTGCACGGCCGCACCGTGCAGCAGAAATATGTCGGCCCGAGCAACTGGGATTTTCTCACGGCGGTGAAGCGGCACGCGGGAGACCGCGTCGTGCTCGGATCGGGCGACCTGTTCTCGCCCCAGGCCTGCGCGGCGATGCTCCGCGAGACGGGCGTCGATGGCGTGAGCGTGGCCCGTGGCGCGATTGGCAACCCCTGGATCTTCCCCCACACGCTCGCGCTCCTGCGGGGTGAGCCGGCCCCGCCGCCCCCGTCGCTGCACGAGCAGCGCGACGTGCTCCGCGAGCACTTCGGCCTCGCCGTTGCGCTCCACGGCGAGGATCTGGCCGGCCGCTCGATGCGGAAGTTCGCGATCAAATATGCGCGGCTGCATCCCGAGCCGCTCACGGTGCGCGACGCGTTCGTGGCGGTGAAGGTGAACGCCGACTGGCAGGCCGTGCTCGCCCGGTTTTACGCCGTCGACGGCCCCGGCCGCGATCCCTCGGCCGACGTCGACGAAACCGCCGATTGCGGTGCTGAGTAGGACAGGCTTCAGCCTGTCGGTTCCCAGCCGGCTCCACCGCTGAGTGCCTCACCGATCTCACGGCTCACGTCGGTGTCGCCCTCGAGCGTTGTTCGTGCCACGAGCGCCGCCCGGCAGCGATCGACGAGCACGCCGGCGGCGATCCAGCGGCCGAGTGCCCACGCCGCAGCCCCGCGCACGATCTCGTCGTCATCGGCGAGCGCCGCGATTAGAGCGACGGCGCTCGCCGGATCGGGCCGGTTGCCGAGCACGAGCGCCGCCGATCGCACGAGCCCACGCCGCTCCGCCCGCCACAGGGGCGTGCCTCGAAACCGGGCTCGGAAGCTGGCCTCGTTGAGGCCCAGCACTTCGGCGAGCGAAAGCGCCGCGCCGCCGCGTGGCTGGAATGTCGGCTCGGCAGACCCCGGCGCATGGCGATTCCACGGACAGACCTCCTGGCAGACATCGCAGCCGAAGAGCCAATCGCCGATCCCGGCCCGCAGGGTGGGCTCGACGGGGCCATGATCCTCGATCGTGAGGCCGCTGATACAGCGGGAGGCATCGAGCACCCGCGGCCCGACGAAGGCCTGCGTGGGGCACGCGTCGAGGCAGGCCGTGCACGAGCCACAGTGATCGACCTCGAGCGGAATGTCGGCGGGCAGGTCTGCCGTCGTGAGCAGCACGGTCAGAAAAAAATAGCTGCCCGACTGTGGATCGATGAGAAGTGTGTTCTTCCCGATCCAGCCGAGCCCGGCCAGCCAGCCATACTCGCGCTCCGAAAACGGTGCGGAGTCGATGAAGCCCCGCGTCCGACAGCCCGGCAGCCGCTCTTCGAGCCACGCAGCAAGATCGTTGACCCGTGCCCGCAAGAGATCGTGGTAGTCGTCGCCCCAGGCATAGCGGGCCACCCTGCCCCGCCCTGCCCCACCCGCTTCATCGGTCGTCGTCGCGTAGTCGGTCGCGAGCATGATCACGCTCTGCGTATCGTCGAGGAGGGCACGGGCGTCGCGCCGCAGCGGCTCGTGTTCCCGCAGCCACGGCTCCATCGCGCCGGCGAGCCCGGCATCGAGCCAGCGTCGGAAGGCCTCGTGGACGAAGGGGGGCCGGCGGGCCGGATCGGCGGGGGCGATGCCGAGCCGGGCGAAGCCGAGCCGAACTGCCTCGCGGCGCAGGTCAGCCACGAGCCCGGCGGGCTGGCTTCCGGGCTCAGTGGTCGGGTAGACGGCGGACATGCTCGAGTGCCTGGCGGCCGGCGGACGGGGCAAGGTGGGGCGGCGTGGGTATCCCTCGAATCGGCCGACCACGCCCCCGCTGGCGAACTGGTCTAGACCCACTCAGGAGAGTCGCTATTGTCTCGCCCGCCCGCAGATTTCCAAACCGCCCCCGACCCGTCCATTCGCGGAGAGTCAGCCGTGCCCCAAGCCATCGCCCTGGCCGCCCTGCTGCTCGTCGGCTTGGCTGGCTGCCAGACACCGCCGCAGACCGCGGCGCCGGCCTACGGCGCCACCGTCGCGCCCCCCGCCACGGGCATGATCGGCCAGCCCGCCCCCTACAACGGCTACGTGAGCGCGCCGCAGGGCGCCGCCTATCCGCCGTCTCCAGTGATGCCGGGGCCCACGTCCGGCTGGCAGCCCACCGCGCCCACAGCCCCCGCCGCCCAAGCGGCTCCGGCGCCAAACACCTGGAGCTGGTCGCAGTCGGGCACGCCGACCGCGCCGCCATCGCTGCAGCAATATGGCAACCAAATGACCAACCAGACCCAGCAATACGCCAACCAGATGCAGGCCCAGCCCCAGCAGTGGGCCAACTCCACCCAGCAGGCGATTGCGAATCAGCAGCAGCAGCTCACCAACCAGATGCAAAACACCGCCAACCAGTATCAGCAGAGCTTCAACAATCAAGCGAACCAGTTCAACAATCAGTTGCAGCAGAATCTCCAGACCCAGCAGCAACAACTCTCGGGCCAGATGCAGCAGGCGACGAACCAGATGAACACCCAGATGCAGCAGGCGATGCCCCAGCAGCAGACCGTGAACGGCAACTGGTGGCCGTTCCAAAGCCCGAGCAGCGTGCCCCCGGCCCGGGCCACCCCGGCCGTTCCTGCCAGATACTGACTTCACGCAAAGCATCGGCATCCTGCCGATCTTTGCTTGGCGGGCCTCCGCCCGCTCGTGATGACCCGGCCCTCCAGGCCTGACGCCCTGCGGTTGTAGGACAGGCTTCAGCCTGTCACCGCCTCACCGGGGCACCCTCTCGGCTCACGCCTCGGGCTTCCGTTCGCTCTCGATGGCCGGCCATCCAGGCCGGCAGTCACAGGTCCGGCATTCAGTAAAACGCGCCGGCTCGGGGCAACGCCTCGCCTCCCCGTCTGGAAGCCCGAGGCGTGAGCCGAAGGGAATACGCGTCGTG
>JBMLMS010000396.1:0-1531 GCA_049243925.1 Pirellulales bacterium | reverse complement strand
CGGATGGCCGAGCTGAAGAGCGGCGCCTGGCGAAGCTCGACGTCGGTGGCGAGTGAGCGATAGAGCCCCATGAAGATCGGAATCTGGATAAACACGAGCAGGCAGCCGCCCATCGGGTTGTAGTCGTGCTTCCGCCACAACTCCTGCGTGGCCTGTGTGCGCTTCTGCGGATCGTTCTTGTATTTTTCCGTGATCGCCTTCATCTCGGGCTGCAAGGCCTGCATCTTCTGCGACGAGAGGGCCTGCTTCCGGCTGATCGGAAACATCGCTCCGCGCACGATCACCGTGAGCAGCAGGATCGCGAGCCCGTAGTTGCCGATCACCGCGTGGATCGCGTGGAGGATGGCGACCATCGGCCGGGCCACCCAGCCAAACCATCCGTAATAGACGAGGTCGTCCATCCGGGCGCCCTCCGCACCGAATTCCGCCAGCAGCTCCGGCTGCTTCGGGCCGGCGAAGATCCCGTAGCGATGGATCACGGGCGTGTCGGCCGGGAGCGTGAGCTCACGCGAAACGAGCCGGCACGTAACGTCCACGAGCTTCCGCTTGGCTGCCGCAGGCACGTCGCCCACCACGAGCGGACGGACTTCCTCGAGCGCGGGCGCTTCGGCACCGCTCGCCTCGGGAATGAGCGCCGCCGCGAAGTAGAGCGCGTCGACACCGGCAAACGACAAGGGCTTGCCGTCGCGCACCGCGGTGGCCGGATGGTCGAGCGCGGCATCGGCGACCTTGAGGCCGCTCACGAGCGTGCTCTGCTCCCCCGCAAACCGCATCGCCACGTCCCGCACGCCGAGCGAGCCCCAATCGCGGGCCACCCGGGCTGTGTACCACCAGCCCTCGGTCGGCAGCCCCGTGGGGCCGTCGAGCGCATACGCGACGACCGATTCCCCGCCCTTCGAGAGAAACTCCACCGCGAGCTCGAGCCGGGAGCCCGGCCTGCCCGCCTCGGTCACGAGCCGATAGTCCTTGGCGACCACCAGGCCGTTCGAGAGCTGCGCGGTGAACCGCACCCGCGACGCATCGCTTGATGCGTCGATCTGCCAGTCGCGATCGGCGAGTTCAAGCCCGGGGAGTTCGGCCAGCGGCTCACGCCGCCGCTTCCCGTCGAGCGATTCGAGTGACAGGCGGAACGAGAGCGGATCGTGTGGCAGACCGTCTACGTCGTCGACCGGCGCCGTCTTGTATTCCGGCCGCACGACCTCGAGCGGCCGTCGGACGAGCGCGACCTCGACCGTGCGCGGCGCACCGGCGCGGATGATGTCGAGCGTCGCCCTCTGGCCGGCCTTCGTGCCACGCAACGCCTTCATGAGCGCCGCCACATCGGGCGTGGCGACACCGTCGAGCCGCGCGATCACGTCGCCCGCCTCGATCCCGGCGGCCTGGGCCGGGCTGCCGGTCCCCACGACACCCACGCGACAGCCGCCGTCGGCCTCGGTGACAGCGAGGTGGCCGAGGTAGCCCGACCAGTCGTCCTGATCGTGGAACCTGCGGCCTGCGAGTTCGATCCGTTCGACGGCCGCACCGCGGCTGG
>JBMLMS010000395.1:0-1054 GCA_049243925.1 Pirellulales bacterium | reverse complement strand
GCTTCGGCGGCTGGGGCATCGGCGGCGGCCAGTGGGGCGGCGCCGACGAGGCCGAGTCGATGGCCACGCTCCACGCGGCCCTCGATCAGGGCATCAACTTCTTCGACACGGCCGACGTTTACGGCGACGGCCTCTCCGAGCGGCTCATCGCCCGGCTGCGCCGCGAGCGGCGCGAGCCGTTTTACGTGGCCACCAAAGCCGGCCGGCGGCTACCCGCCCAGACCGCGGCCGGCTACTCCCGTGAAAACCTCACCGCGTTCATCGACCGCAGCCTGAAAAACCTCGAGGTCGAGACGCTCGACCTCGTGCAGCTCCATTGCCCGCCGACCGAGGTTTACTACCGCCCTGAGGTGTTCGGCATTCTCGACGACCTCGTGGCCGCCGGGAAGATCCGCTTCTACGGGGTGAGCGTCGAGAAGGTTGAGGAAGCCCTCAAGGCGATCGAGTATCCGCACGTGCAGAGCGTGCAGATCATCTTCAACCTCTTCCGACTGCGGCCGGCGCAACTCTTCTTCGAGCAGGCGATGCGGCGGCAGGTGGCCGTGATCGCCCGCGTGCCGCTCGCGAGCGGACTCCTCTCGGGGAAGTTTTCGCGGGCGAGCGTGTTTCCAGCGGACGATCACCGGGCCTTCAATCGCGAGGGTGCCGCCTTCGACAAGGGCGAGACGTTCTCAGGCGTCGATTACGAAACGGGCCTCGCCGCCGTCGAGCGGCTCAAGCCCTTGGTGCCACACGGCATGACGCTCGCACAGTTCGCCCTCCAGTGGATCCTCGCGTTCGACGCCGTCACCTGCGTGATCCCCGGCGCGAAGCGGCCTGCCCAGGTCGCCGACAACGCCGGCGCATCGGGACGCCCACCGCTCGACGCCGTGACGATGGCTGCCGTCCAGGAAATCTACGACGACACCATCCGCCCGCTCGTGCACCATCTGTGGTGAGGTCGGGCGCGCGTCGGCTCGGGCTCCTTGAATCCCGTCGCTCCACGTTCGAGCAGGCGGTAATAACCCGCATTCGGAGCCGGCGGTAGGCATGCTCGAATCCGGTCGTCTTGAGA
>JBMLMS010000394.1:0-1156 GCA_049243925.1 Pirellulales bacterium | reverse complement strand
ACCCAGGACCAACGGATTAAAAGTCCGATGCTCTACCGACTGAGCTACAGCCTCGCGGTGTATCCTACCGCCAGTATTTCGTCGGGCAACACGACTCCGGAGTCCTCGCGATGCGACCTGCCCCAGCCCTTCGTCACGCCGCTGCCTTCGTCCTTGCGGTCGCCGCCGCTGCGCGAGCCGACGGGCCATCGGCACCAGCCGTCACGGCTGATCAAGCCGTCGAAGAAACCCGCCAACACGACGACGGCCGGATCGTGCTCTCCGCCCGCACGGCCACCGTCGATGGCACGACGGCCAAGCTCGAATCGGACCCCGGCAATCAGCGGATCGGATTTTGGACGAACCCGGCCGACACGGTGTCGTGGACCTGGAAGCCCACCCGCTGGGGCGCCTACGACGCCCGCCTCACGTACTCGACGGCCGCGTCATCGGGCAGTGAGATCGAGATCGCCGTTGGCGACACTCCGCTGACGTGCCGCCTCGAATCCACCGGCGACTGGTATCGTTACGCCTCGCTTCCGCTCGGCCGCGTCGTGATCCCCACCACTGCCGAATTCACGATTCGCGTGCGCTGCACGAAGCTCGTCGGCGACGCCGTGATGAACCTCAAGGCGATCACACTCACGCCTGCCTGCGAAGGCGCACCGCCGCAGCAGGCCGCCGACGGCACGGTCACGCTCCACGGCCGCGACGCCACCGTCCGCGGCACGACGCTCCGCTGGGAGCCGGCCGAGAAGAAGCAGACGCTCGGCTTCTGGACCAAACCTTCCGACGCCGCCGAATGGACGTTCACGCTCGACGCACCGGGCACGTTCGACGTGGAAGTGCTCCAGGGCTGCGGCACCGGCCAGGGAGGCAGCGACATGGCGATCGACGTCGATCGCGGCCTGCCACAGGCATCGACCCTGGCGTTCATCGTCGAAGACACCGGCGGCTTCCAGGCGTTCAAGCCCCGCACCGTGGGCCGCGTGACGATCGACGCCACCGGCGAGCACGTGCTCCGCGTGCAGCCGAAAAAGATCGCCAAGACGGCGGCCTGCGACATCCGCCAGATCCGGCTCATGCCCGTCGCCCAATGACGCGCATGACGGCCGCCGAAAGTGCCCGAGAGAGGACTTGAACCTCCACCCAGTTACCTGGACAAGAACCTGAATCT
>JBMLMS010000393.1:0-5973 GCA_049243925.1 Pirellulales bacterium | reverse complement strand
GCCCGGCGACCGTACGCCGGAGACGACGCCGGGACGGCGGCGACGGCGCGACAGCCAGCCCGCAGTGAGCGTCCGGCGAGACGGTACGGGGTAACCCCGAGCCGGTCGGGCTTGTTGAGTCATGAAAGACATGTCAGGAGAGACGCCTTTCCCACGATGAAAACCGCTCTGGCAGGCGCCGCGACCGTCCGGCACAATCCCGGCCCGCATGGATGCTCCGATACGCCCCACTCGGCCGCTGGCCACACGATTCGTCGATGCCCTCGCCTATGCGGCGGTGCGGGTCGTGATCTGCGTCATCCAATCGTTGCCACGGCCGGCGTGCGAGCGGTTCGCCGGCACCTGGGCCGACTTTCTCGCCAACCGCGTGAAGATCCGCCGGAGGGTCGTGCGCGAGAACCTCCAGATCGCGTTTCCCGACTGGTCGGCCGAGCAATGCCGCGACGTGGCCCGCGGCATGTGGGAGCACCTGCTCCTCATGGTGATCGAGATCGCCCACGCGCCGCGGGTGATCCACAAGACCACCTGGCGCAAGCATCTGCGCATCCACGGCATGGAAGAGATGGTGCGCACGCTGTGGCTCGATCGGCCGAAGGTGATTCTCTCGGGGCATTTCGGCAACTTCGAACTGGCCGCGTATCTCTTCGGTGTGTTCGGATTCCGGGTGTTCTCGGTGGCCCGTGAGCTCGACAACCCGCTGCTCGACGACTTCGTGACCGCGTTTCGGGAGTCGCGCGGGCAGCGCATTCTGCCCAAGAAGGGGAGCAGCCCCGACGTGGCCGTGGTGCTCGCCGAGAACGGCGCCCTCGGGCTGCTCGGCGATCAGGCAGCCGGCCCGCGTGGCTGTTGGGTCGATTTCTTCGGCCGGCCGGCGAGTGTTCACAAAGCGATCGGCGTGTTCTCGCTGTCGTCGCAGGCGCCGATCATCGTCTGCTCCGCGACGCGGCGTGGCGGCCGATTGTTCGACTACGATCTGCGTGTCGAAGGTCTGGCAGACCCTGCCGACGGTGGGGTCGAGACGGCCGACCTCAGGGCCGTGTCGCAATGGTATACGGCGTTGCTCGAGCGGGCGATCCGGCGAGCCCCGCCACAATACTGGTGGGTGCACCGCCGATGGCGGGGACAGCCGGCACAGGCTACAGTGGGCCGCTCCGCCGCGTGACGATCGTCCCGGCGGAGCCCCGCGGTGCCCGCCCATGACCAACCGGCCCGACCAGACTGACTGGGTTCGAATCGCTTCGGCCGCCGAGTGCCCTCCCGGCACGAGCATCGAGCGTGTGGTCGAAGGGCGGGTGGTGGCGCTTGCGAACGTGGCGGGCAGTTGGCACGCGATCGACGGGCTCTGTCCGCACCAGGGCGGCCCGCTCGGCACCGGCATGCTCTGCGGAGCGGTGCTCACCTGCCCGTGGCACGGGTGGCAGTTCGACGTGACGACCGGATCGCATGGCATTTCGCCGACGGTGCGACAGGCGGTGTATGACGTCGAAGAACGCGATGGCGCGGTCTTCGTGCGGTTTGCCGTCGCGGCCGATGGGGTGGGGGCGGCCCGGGCATGATCGAGATCCGCTGCTTTCGCAACGCCGATCCACCCCGGCTCGCCGACGTGTGGCGGGCGGCCGATCTCGGCCCGGCGGCGATGCAGCCGATGACGGCAGCCCTCCTCGAAGCGAGCGTGTTCTCGAAGCCCTATTTCGATCGCGAGGGGCTGATCGTGGCCGCCGACGATGATCGCGTGGTCGGCTTCGCCCATGCGGCGTTCGGGCCCGCGAAGGACCGCTCCACGGTCGACACGCAGGTGGGCACCACGCTGCTTGCGGCCGTCGTGCCGCATCCGCTCCAGGAGCAGATCGGCGACGAACTCCTGCGGGGCTGCGAGGCCTATCTGCGCCGCCGCGGGGCCACCACGATTCTCGGCGGCGGCTCGGCCGATTTGCGGAGCTTCTATCTCGGTCTGTACGGCGGATCCGATCTGCCGGGAATTCTCGATTCATCCACCGCGATGCGGCGGCTGTTCGAACGCGCCGGCTACGAGACGGCCGACCGGGTCGCCGTGCTCCGGCGGAAACTGCAAGGGTTCCGGGCGCCGGTCAATCGATTGCAACTGGCCATTCGCCGCAACACCGTGCTCCGGGCGATCGACGAGCCCACCCGCCGCACGTGGTGGGAGGCCGCCACGACCACCGGCATCGCGCTGCGGCGGTATGAACTGCTCAATCAGGCCGACGAGCGGCTCGGGAGCGCGTCGTTTTGGGACATGCAGCCCTTGGCGGGGACATGGGGCGTGGTGGCGTCGGGGTTGCTCGACGTGGAGATCGAAGGGCCGCGGCGGCGGCAGGGGCTCGCCCACTACCTCGTCGCCGAGGCGTTGCACGATCTCTCGCAGGAGGGCGTGGGCCTCGTCGAAACACACGCCTCGACCGCCAACACACCGGCGCTCAGCCTTTTTACCAAGCTCGGCTTCGAGACCATCGAACACGGCACGATCTTCAAGAAGCCCTCGTGAGGGTCGAAGCACTCGAGGAAGCCCGAATCGCGAGCGAGGGAATGCGGCAGTGAGCGTGAGTCGACGGGGGCATCCTCTCGGCTTACGCCTCGGGCTTGCTGTTTTCACACCTCGATAACGCGTTGCTCACAATCGCGCCGGCGAGCCGAAAACCGGCATCCACGTGCGGCGGCGGGATCGTTAGGATCTCTGTCGATCGCTCCCGCCCACGAGCCCCCGGAGGTGCCATGAGGGATGCCCGGCCGAAGCTGTTCGTGCTCGACACGAACGTGATCCTGCACGATTCCGGCTGCATCCGTAATTTCGAAGAGAACGACATTGCGATCCCGATCACTGTGCTCGAGGAACTCGACCAGTTCAAACGTGGCAATGAAGACCTCAACTTCCAGGCCCGTGAGTTCCTCCGCCGGATCGACGTGCTCACGGGCGACGTGCTCTCGGAGCAGGGCAGCCCGCTCGGCCCTGGGCTGGGCTCGATCCGTGTGATCCTCGGCAGCGGCCGGCACGACCGTCTCGGCGAATCCTTTCTGCAGGACACGCCCGATCACAGGATTCTCGGCCTCGCGCTCGGGCTCCAGCGCGAGCATGCCGATCGCCCCGTGATCCTCGTCTCGAAAGACACGAACCTGCGGATGAAGGCGAAGTCGCTGGGCCTCAAGGCGCAGGACTACACGTCGGACAAGGTGGAGAGCTTCGACAAGCTCTACACGGGCAAACGCGTGGTGGAGGGGATCGAGTCGGAGACGATCGACCGCTTCTATGCCGAAGGCGCGGTGCCGGCGGGGGAATTCACGCACGTGTCGCACCCGCTGGCCAATGAGAATTTCATCCTTCGCAACGGCAGCAAGTCGGCGCTCGCCACCTATCGGCCTGGCACGCGGGCCTTCACACGAGTCGAAAAGCAGGCCTGCTACGGCATCACGCCGCGGAACGCCGAGCAGTCGTTCGCCCTGCGGGCCCTGCTCGACGACGACATCAAGCTCGTCACGATCGCGGGCACCGCCGGCACGGGCAAGACGCTGCTGGCACTCGCGGCCGCCCTCGAGAGCCGGCAGAAATACCGGCAGATCCTGCTCGCCCGGCCCGTGGTGCCGCTTTCGAATCGCGACCTCGGCTTCCTGCCGGGCGACGTGGGCGAAAAGCTCGATCCCTACATGCAGCCGCTCTACGACAACCTCACCGTGATCCGCCACCAGTGCGGCGAAAACACGCAGGCGGCGCAACGCGTGGTCGAGATGCGCGAGTCGGAGAAACTCCAGATCACGCCACTGGCCTACATCCGCGGTCGCAGCCTGCAGCGAATCTTCTTCATCGTCGACGAGGCGCAAAACCTCACGCCCCACGAGATCAAGACGATCATCACCAGGGCCGGCGAAGGAACGAAGATCGTGTTTACCGGCGACGTGTGCCAGATCGACCAGCCCTACCTCGACGCGCTCTCCAACGGCCTTTCGTACGTGATCCATCGGATGATGGGGCAGCCGCTGTATGCCCACGTGACGCTCGAGAAAGGGGAGCGCTCGCCGCTTGCCGATCTCGCGAGTGAACTGCTGTAATTGAAGCATGACATCCGCGCTGACACCGCCGGGGCCGTTGCGCGACGTCGGGCGACCTTGCGGGCTGTGGCTGGGGCCGTCGACTGGGGCTGAGCTCGGCTTCGTGTGCGACTGCCTGCGCGGCCGCCTGGAGCTCGTGGAGTGCGGCACGGTCGCCGACGCGGTGGCCTGGCAGGCGACCGCTGGGCGGCAGCCCAGACTCGTGCTCTTGGCAGCGGATCGGCCGGGCCGCTGGTCGCTCGATGCGGTGGTGGCTGCCGCCCGGCAGTGGCCTTTGGCGACGCTGCTCGGCGTTGGCACGAGCCTCGGAGAGGGCCGCAGACGCAGCGGGCCGGTGATCGCCGGCCTGGAGGAAATCGCCTGGCACGAACTGCCCGGTCGGCTCGAGTGCTGGCTGGCCGAGCTCGCTGCCGGTCGAGCGGGGGCCCTGGCCGCGCCTGCCACGGCGCGGCGCGAGGAGCGGCTGCTCGAAGCCCTCGACTCCGTGATGACGGTCGAGCAGGGCGATCTCCGGGCGTCGGTCTGGCTGGCCGGCGGCCGAGGAGCCGATCTCGAAGGTCTGGCCGATCTGCTCGCGCTCGCAGGCCGGCGCGTGGCGGGGATGACGTCCGGACGCCCGCCGCTCGATCCTCCGGCGCCGCTCGTGGTGTGGGACGCAGTGGCGATCGGTCCGGACGACCTCGCCTGGCTCCGGATGGTGGCCGCCAATCGGCCTGGTGTGGGGATCGTGCTCCTCGAATCGTTCCCCAGGGGCGACTCGAACCAGGCGGCCCTCCGGGCCGGGGCAGGTGCGGTGCTGGGGCGGCCGCTGACTCTCGAGGCCCTCGAAGGCACGCTCCGCCGGCTGGAACGGCTGGACCGCGAAACCAGGGGGCTGACTGGCCTTGGTGCCGCCGCGCCGCGCCGGTAGCCTCCCGCCGATGCACCTTCTTCGGCACGTCCGCGCGATTGCCCAACTCACGCTCTGCGCCGGCTTATGCGCAGGCCTCGCCGCCGGCTGTGCGCAGATCGCCGTGCTCACGCCGGCCCGGCTTGCCGACACGTCGCTCGCGCGGGCGGCGGCGACGACGGGCTGGTCGGAGGCTGCCGAGCTGCCGCGGCGGTCGGAGGTGCTCGCCGGGCAGCTCGTGATCCGGGCCGACTTTCCGCTCGCCGAGCAGCATCGTCTGGTGCGCGAGCTCGAGGCCCTGCGCATCGACGTCAGTCAAGGGCTCGATCTGCCTGTCTCCGACGAGCCTGTGCACCTCTATCTCTTCGAGAATCACGAACGCTACGACGCCTTCGCGGGCCGCTACTTTCCAGGCTTTCCCGTGCGGCGGGCGTTCTTCATCGAGACCGACACGCGGCTGGCCGTCTTTGCGCCGTGGCAGGATCGAATCGCCGAGGATCTCCGGCACGAGACGACCCACGGCTACGTGCATGCCGTCGTGCCCGGCGTGCCACTCTGGCTCGACGAAGGCATCGCCGAATACTTCGAACTGGCCCGCAGCGAGCAAGGCCGCCATGCCGACCACATCGCCCACCTCGCCGGCCGGCTCATCGAGGGCACCTGGCGGATCGACATCGAGCGGCTCGAGTCGCTCGAGTCGGCAGGCGAGCTCTCTCAAGACCACTACGCCGAATCGTGGCTCTGGGTGCACTGGCTGCTGCACACGACGCCCGAGCGCAAGAGAATCCTTCACGACTACCTCGCCGACCTGCGCCGCGATGTGAAAACGGCCCCGCTTTCGGCCCGCCTCACGCACTTCGAAGGCGGCGCTGTCACCTGCAACGCCGCGCTCCGCGCGCACCTGGAAAGCCTGTCACCTCGCTGACAGTTTTTTTGTAGGACAGGCTTGGCATCCTCTCGGCTCACGCCTCGGGCTTCCTGAGTTTTTTTGTAGGACAGGCTTGGCATCCTCTCGGCTCACGCCT
>JBMLMS010000392.1:0-6579 GCA_049243925.1 Pirellulales bacterium | reverse complement strand
AGCGCCGCCTGACAGCCGATCACTCCGACCGTTGCCAGGAGCGCCCAGAGGCCGGCGGGCAGGCCGAGAAACGAGCCTCCCGACCGCACGCCCCAGGCCAGGGCGCCCGCGGCGGCGGCAGCGATCAGGATCTCAGCAGCCTTGCACCACACGATGACCGAGCGTTTGGGATAGCGGTCGGCGAGCCACCCGGCGAGCCAGGCGAGGAGCACGAACGGCAGCACGAAGCCGGCGGTGCCGATGGTGAGGACGAGGGCCACCTCGCCCGACCCCACCGCCTTCTTGCCGAGCCCGATCGCAAGCCAGCGCAGCACGTTGTCGTTGGTGACCGTGAGTGCCCGCAGGGCCGTCAGCGGCTTGAAGCCACGAGATCCATCATCATCCAAAGTGTCGTCTCCCAGAGCCGTCGCTGCACGGCGGCCTCGAACCTCGAAAACACGGCCGTCGCGGCCGCGCAGCCAACGTGCCCTGCCCAGGTTGAACCGCCCCCTGGCGGACTTTGACGGCAGTTTGCAGGCCTTGCGCGGCGAGCGTATTCTCCATAGATCGAGCTCGTTTGAACAAGGTCGATCCGAGCCCCTCCGCCTGTCACCGGGAACCATGCTCATGATGCCGCTTCGTCGATTCGCGCCTGCCGCCGCGCTCCTGCTGACGGCGATCGGGGCCGTGCCCGCGACGGCGCAGGTGGTCGTCTATCGCCCCATGGTGCCGATGTTCGCGCCGGCCGCGGGGCCCTACGTCGCCAACTACACGCCCGCTGGAAACTACGCGGCAGTGACGGCCTTCAGCCCTCCGGTCATGGAAACGGTGGCCATGCCCGTGGTTGCGGCTCCGGTGATGACCGAGATGGTGGCTCCGGCACTGCCCGTCACCAGCTTCTACGCCCCCTCTTACGTAGCTCCTTCGTATGCCGCACCGGCGGCCGTCGCCACCACGGCGTTCTATGCACCCGCGGCTCCGGCGGTGATGGCCGCGCCGGTGATGGCCGCGCCGGTCACTACGTATTACGCTCCGACCGCCGTTGCCGTTCCGCTCTACCGCCGCGGGCTCTTCGGTGCCTATCGCCCCGTGCGCGCTGCCTACTATCCGTATTATTGACACCCTTGACGGGGCAAGTGGGGCCGGTTGACCACCTCACTGAGACCCCTATAGTACGGCAGTTGCAACGATCCTGGTGACGGCGGCGACCCTCGTCGCCGGCCTCCGGCCGATGGAAGGCGTGGATGGCGGATACGGTCAATATCATCGGCGCGGGCCCAGGCGGCCTCGCCACCGCCATGTTGCTCGCCAAGGCGGGCGTGCGGGTGAGGCTCTTGGAAAGGCTTCCGGTTCCCGGCGGCCGCACGAGCACGATCACCACGCAGGAAGGTTTTCGCTTCGATCTCGGGCCCACGTTTTTTCTCTACCCGCGAGTGCTGGAAGAGATCTTCTCGACCTGCGGGTACGACCTGCGTGACGAAGTCGAGATGGTGCGGCTCGACCCGCAGTACCGGCTCGTGTTCGGCGGAGGCGGAGAACTTCTCGCCACGCCCGACATTCCTCGCATGGAGGCCGAGGTCTCACGGCTCTCGCCCGCCGACGCGGGCTCCTTCACGCGGTTCATGACCACCACGCGCGAAAAGTTCACCCGGTTCGCTCCCTTCCTCGAGCAGCCGTTCGAGAGCTGGATGGATCTCGCCACCCCCGACCTCCTCAAGCTGATGCCGCTGCTCAAGCCGTGGAAGAGCCTCGACTCGGAACTCGGCACCTTCTTTTCCGACGAGCGGATCCGGCTGGCCTTCACGTTTCAGTCGAAGTATCTCGGGATGTCGCCGTTTCGCTGCCCGAGCCTGTTCTCGATCTTGTCGTTCCTGGAGTACGAGCACGGCGTCTACCATCCTGTCGGCGGCTGCGGTGCCGTGTCGACGGCGATGGCCCGGCTCGCGCAGGACATGGGCGTAGAGATCCGCTACGAGGAGCCGGTCGAGTCGCTCGAATTCGCAGGCCGACGGATCACCGCGGTGCACACTCCGCAGGGCCGCTACGCCGCCGACGCGACGGTGGTCAACGCCGACTTCGCGCGGAGCATGACGCGGCTCGTGCCCGACCGGCTGCGACGCCGCTGGAGCGACCGCAAGATTTCCTCGCGGCGGTTTTCCTGCTCCACGTTCATGCTCTACCTCGGCATCGACGGCTGCTACGACGACGTGGCCCACCACAACATCTACCTGTCGGAAAACTACCGCGACAATCTCGCCGACATCGAGCATCGGCACGTGCTCAGCCGCGATCCGTCGATGTACGTGCAAAACGCCTGTATCACCGATCCTTCGCTCGCCCCGCGTGGCATGAGCACGCTCTACCTCCTGATCCCGGTGACGCATCGCCATCCGAACGTCGACTGGCGGCGGGAAGGAGCGCGGTATCGCGAGGTGGCCCTCGACCAGATGGAACGCGTCGGCATTCGGGGCGTCCGCGAGCGGATTCGCTACGAAAAAATGCTCACGCCCGACGATTGGCAGGACGACTACGAGATCTACCGTGGGGCGACCTTCAACCTCTCCCACGACCTCGGGCAGATGCTCCACATGCGGCCGCACAATCGCTTCGAAGATATCGAGCGGATGTATCTCGTGGGTGGGGGCACGCATCCGGGCAGCGGGCTGCCGGTGATCTACTCTTCGGCCCGGATCACGTCAGACCTCCTGCTCTCCGACCTCGGTGCGTCGATGCCGGGCGGCCAGCGTGGCTCCGACACCCGCCGCGGCGGCGAGCGGCCGCGGACGGCGGCGGGAGCCGTCTGACACGATTCACGGCCCACGACGCACGCAGAGCAGGACGCAGATGATCAAGGCACGCGGCAACGACAGAGTGGTGGTGATCGGGGGCGGCCTCGGCGGCCTGGCGGCGGCCTGCACGCTCGCGGCCCGCGGCTATCGCGTCACGCTCTGCGACAAAAACGCCTGGGTGGGCGGCAAGGCGGCCGTGCTCTCCGAGCAGGGCTTCCGCTTCGACATGGGCCCCACGATCCTCACGATCCCGCGGGTGCTGAAGCGCATCTACGCCGAAGCCGGCCGCGATCTCGATTCCGCGCTCGATCTCGTGCCGCTCGATCCGCAGTGGCGGAGCTTCTTCACAGACGGTGCCACGCTCGATCTCGTGGCCGACGTGGCGGCCATGCGGACCAACCTCGATGCCTTCGCTCCGGGCTCGGGGGCCGGCGACGGCTACGGTCGGTTCATGGATCTGTCGCGGCGGCTGCACCGGCTCTCCGATGAGTTTTTCTTCTGGCGGAGCGTCGGTGGCATGCGCGACATGATCGATGTCCGCAGAAATCTCTCCCCCGGCTTTCTCAAGGATCTGCTCGGCATGCGGCCCGGCCACAGTGTGGCCGGCACCGTGCGGGCCTACGTGCCCGACAGCCGGGCGGCCCAGATGTTCGACCACTACACCCAGTATGTCGGCAGCTGCCCCGAGCAGTCGCCCGCCGTCCTCTGCGGCATCGCCCACATGCAGTCGAACGACGGCGTCTGGTATCCGCGGGGTGGCACCGGAGCCGTGCCGCGGGCCCTGGCGAGCCTGGCCGTCGACCTCGGCGTCGACATCCGCACGAAGACGCCCATCCGACGAATCATCGTTGAAGAGGGCCGGGTGCAGGGGGTGGAAACGGCCTCCGGCGAAGTGATCCGGGCTGCCGCCGTCGTGAGCAACTCCGACAGCGTGCGCACGCACCGCGAGCTCGTTGATGGTCAGCCGCAGCGAAAGTTCCTCGGTCGGCGGAAGTATGAGCCGGCCTGCTCGGGCGTGGTGCTCTACCTCGGCCTCGACAAGCGCTACGAGCAGCTGATCCATCACAACTTCGTATTTTCCGAAGATCCGCACGCTGAGTTCGAGGCGATCTACCGTCGCGGCGAGCCTGCTCCCGACCCCACCTGCTACGTCTGTGCGCCGGCGGTGACGGAGCCCGAGGTGGCACCACCGGGAGGCGAGGCCCTCTACGTGCTCGTGCACACGCCCTATCTCCGCCCGCACCACGACTGGTCGAAAATGCTGCCGGAGTATCGCAACACGATCATCCGCAAACTCGAACGAACCGCCGGCATGAAGGATCTCGAACGACACATCGTCTTCGAGCGGGCCCTCACGCCGCAGGACATCAACGACCGCTACCACGTGCTCGACGGCGCGATCTACGGGCTCGCCAGTCACGGCAAATTCCTGGGCGCGTTCAAGCCGGCGAACCGTTCGCCCGACATCCAGGGGCTGTACCTCGCCGGAGGTTCCGCACATCCCGGCCCGGGCATGCCGATGGTGCTGATGTCGGGCTGGATCGCCGCCGACTGCATCGACCAGGATAAGCTCGTCGATCAATCGGCCGACCGGCCCGTGCCCTGCGCCGTGTGAACGACCGGGAACCAAGCCCGTTGCACGAGCACGACCTGCCCCCGTTTTCTCACGGCCTCAACGGCTGGTTCATGGCGTATGTGCGGCGTTACCTGCGCCGGCATTTCCACTCGCTGCGGCTGCTCCGCGAAGAGCCGCCGGGCCCGGATCATCCCGACCTCGCCGACCAGGCGGTGATCTTCTACGCCAACCATCCGAGCTGGTGGGATCCGCTCGTGTTTCTGATGATCGGCAGGCTGCTCTATCCAGACCGCATGGTCTACGGCCCGATCGATGCCACGGCGCTCGGCAAATATCGCTTCATGGAGAAGATCGGCTTCATCGGCATCGAGCCGGGCACGTGGAAGGGCTCGGCCCGATTCCTCCGGATGGCGAAGGCCGCGAGCCGGCGCACCGACGTGATCTTCTGGATCACGGCCCAGGGGGAGTTCGTCGATCCCCGGGCACGGCCCGTCGAGATCCGCCCCGGCGTGGCCCACGCCCTCGAAGGCCGCACCGCCGGCCTGGTGGTGCCGCTGGCGGTGGAATATCCCTTCTGGACGGAGCGTTTTCCTGAGGCGCTCGTCGCCTTCGGGCCAGCGTTGCGGATCACCGACGCTCCGGGTCGATCGGCTGACGAGTGGGATACCGTGCTCGCCACCGCGCTGGAGGCGACGCAGGATCGGCTCGCCGCCGCGGCCCGGCGGCGCGACCCGGACGCATTTCGCACGCTGCTCTCCGGCCGCGTGGGCGTGGGCGGCGTCTACGACCTCGTGCGCCGCAGCGGGGCGTGGCTGCGCGGTGAGCGATTCGACGCCTCGCATGGCGGCGAGGCTCCCCGATGAGCCCGCTCATCATCGCCGTCTTAGCGCTCGCAGCGCTGGCGTGTGCCACGCTGCCGGCCGGGCTCACGCTGGCGAATCTGCGGGCATTCCGCCGGGCCCCGCAGCCGAGAGAGGCAGGGCCGTGGCCGCGAGTGTCGGTGCTCGTGCCGGCCCGCAACGAAGCGGCCGTGATCGAACGCCTGGCCCGCGACGTCCTCGCGAGCAGACACGTCGAGGTGGAGCTCGCGATCCTCGACGACGACTCGACCGACGGCACCGCGGCGCTCGTCGAGCGGCTTGCCTCCGACGATGCCCGCGTGCGGTTCGTGCGGGGCGGCCCGCTCCCGGCCGGCTGGTGCGGCAAGCAGCACGCCTGCTGGCAGCTCGCGCGGGCCGCGGCATTCGACACGTGGGTGTTTCTCGACGTCGACGTCCGGCCGGAGCATGATGCGATCGCGCGTTCGGTGGCCTTCCTCGACGCCTCCGGGGCGGGGCTCGCCAGCGGCTTCCCCCGGCAGGAAACCGGCTCGTTCCTCGAATGGCTCCTCCTCCCGCTCATCCACTTCGTGCTGCTCGGCTTCCTCCCGCTGGGCCGCAGCCGCCACGACAACTCACCCGGCCTCGCGGCCGGCTGCGGCCAATGGTTCGTGACCACGCGGGCCGCCTACGAACGGGCAGGGGGGCATGCCGCGATCCGGGCGTCGCTGCACGATGGCATCAAGCTCCCGCGGGCCTACCGCCGCGCCGGGCTCACGACCGACATCTTCGACGCCTCCGACATCGCCTCCTGCCGCATGTACACCCGCAGCCTCGACGTGTGGCGCGGCCTTGCCAAAAACGCCACCGAGGGGATCGGCGCGCCCGCCACGATCGTGCCCTTCACGCTCCTCCTCGCAGCCGGCCAGATCCTGCCGTTCGCACTCGTCGCCGCGGGCCTCGCCACGGGCTGGCGCGAATGGCCCGCGTGGACGATCGCCGCCGCCGTGATCGCGTGCGGCCTCGCGATCCTGCCGCGCCTCGCCGAAGCGTTGCAGTTTCGGCAGAGCCTCACGAGCGCCCTCGCCCAGCCGCTGGCGATCGCAGTCTTCCTCGCGATCCAGTGGTACGCGCTTGCGCGCAAACTCCTCGGCCTGAAGACCAGCTGGCGTGGCCGCCCCCTCGCACCGCAGTGACGGAGGACAGGCTTCAGCCTGTCTCTTCTCAATGCGCGCCGGCTTCGGACTCCCAGTATCCCCTCGCCGGACGTTCGCCTTCGCCCTCCAGGCTACGGCTCACTCGGACCTGCCTGCGCTGCGCCTGGCGAATGTCGCGCCGTCGCCGCCGTCCCGGCGTCGGCTACGGCTTACGGTCGCCGAGCAAAGCTCGGCTCCCCACGCGAACGTCAGGGCCGGAG
>JBMLMS010000391.1:0-3439 GCA_049243925.1 Pirellulales bacterium | reverse complement strand
AGGGAGGCGAGGGGTTACCCCTGCCGGCGCAACTGAGTTGGTCAAGGCAAGCGGGACGCTTGCCCCACGGAGCCATGACAGGCTGAAGCCTGTCCTACAACGAAGCGGGCTCGCGGAGGTGGTCCGGGAGCCACTCGTTTTCGGCCGCGTCGGGGGCCACGCTGCTCGTCCCGTCTGGCGCGAAGCCTTCGACGAACTCCTCGACGTGCTCCTCCCGGGCACTCGTGCCGAAGAACGAGTAGAGCACCGGCACGAGGATCAGTACGAGCAGCGTCGTCATCGCCAACCCGAAGGCGAGCGCGGTCGCCATCGGAATCAGAAACTGAGCCTGGAAGCTCTTCTCCAAGAGCAGCGGCAGCAGGCCGCCAATTGTGGTGATGCTCGTGAGCATTACCGGGCGAAACCGCAGGCAGCCCGACTCGCGGAGGGCGAATCGCAGGGGATGCCCTTCCCGCACCCGCAGGTTGATGAAGTCGACCAAGCAGATCGAGTCGTTCACGACCACGCCCGCGAGCGCCACGAGACCGAACATGCTGAACAGCGTGAGCGGCATGCCCATCAGGGCGTGGCCGAACACGGCGCCGGCACATCCGAAGGGAATCGCTCCCAGAATGATGAACGGCTGGAAGTACGATTTGAACTCCATCGTGAGCAGCACGAACATCGCGAACAGCGCTACGATGAATCCCACGCCGAGGCTGCGAAGCGACTCGTTCGACTGCTCCCGCTGCCCCTCCCAGCGGACCCGCACCGCCGGATACTCCTTCAAGAGATCGGGCATCAGCCGCTTTTCCATGTCGGCCGTCACGAGCGCGCTCGTGAGTGTGCTCTTGGCGACGTCAATGTCAGCCGTAACGGTGATCGACCGCTTCTGCCCGAGGCGGTTGATCTCCGAATAGCCGCGGGCCACGGTCACGTCGGCTAATTCGCCGATCGGCCGCTTCACGCCGTCGGCACCGGTCACGCGAATCTCCTCGAGCGTGGCGAACGTACGCCGCTCGTCGCGAGGATACCGCACCATCAGCTTCACCTCGTGCCGGCCCCGCTGCAGCCGCATCACTTCCTCGCCGTAATAGCTCGCCCGGATCGTTCCAGCGAGATCCGCGAGCGACACGCCGAGCGCCTCTGCCTTCGGCTTGACCTTGATCTGATACTCCCACTTGCCGGGGCGGGAATCGTCGTCGATATCGATCACGCCGGGATACTGCGCGAGCCACTCCTTGCACCGCTCCACCGCGGCTTCGAGCTGCTGCACCGAGCCCGGGCCCGCCTGGGCGAGCAGCTTGAATTCGATCGTCTTCCCACCGGGGCCGATGTTCTCCGTGCCGAACACGAGCGACTCCGTGCCGGGAAACTCGCCCGCCCCCCGCCGCCACTCGCTGATGAACTCCTCGCTCGTGACGTTGCGAAACTCACCTTCCACAAGCTCGAGCGCGACGGCGCCGACGTGGCTGCCGCTCATCCGCGCGTCAGGACCCACCTCGCCCTGGGCCGCCACCTGGCCCACCGCCCGATGCACGAGCTGCACGATCGGGGCGTCGGGAGGCGAGAGTTTCTTCGAAGCCGCCACGGCCGCCTCCTCGAGCCGGGCCGTGGCCTCCTCGGTGACCGCCGCCGGGGTGCCGTCGGGAAACACGATCTTCGCGAGCAGGCGGTTGGCATCGATCTTCGGAAACAGCTGAAACGGCGTGATCCCGCTGCGGACGATGCCGCCGGCCAGAAGCAGGATCGACATCGCCGCGGCGAGCACCGTGAGCCGGTTGTCGAGGGCCCAGTCGAGGACCGGCGCGTAGACGTTCTTCACGAACGCCTTGAGGCCACGGTCGCAGACCCGTTGCAGCCAGGCCACCACCGGCAGGAGCAGCCGCAGGGGATAGAGCACGATGCCGAAGATCGTGAATACGAGGTTCTTTTCGTGGGCCAGGTGGCCCGGCAGCACGAGCGTCGATTCCGCCAATGAAACCAGGAGCGTGGAGATAAAGGCGAACGGCATCACGGCGATGAACTTGCCCATCACGCCCGACACGAAACACAACGGCAGGAATGTGATCACCGTGGTGAGCACGCTCGAGATCACGCTCGGGATCACCTCGACCGTGCCGTCGATCGCAGCCGCCGTGAGGTTTTTGCCCATCCGCCGATGGCGGTCGACGTTGTCGCTGACCACGATCGCGTCGTCCACGACGATGCCGATCGCCATCAAAAACGCGAACATCGAAAGCATGTTGAGTGTCTGATCGGTGGAGTACATGAGCGCCCCGGTGCCGAGCATCGAAAACGGGATGCCCATCGCCACCCAGAAGGCGATCTTGAGATCGAGAAACAGGGCCAGCATCACGAACACGATCACGAGCCCCTGGAGGCCGTTCTCGATCAGCATCTGCAGGCGATCCTGCACGTCGATCGACTGGTCGGCCCAGACGGCCAGGTCGTAGCCTGGCGGGAGCTTCGCGTCGGCCGCATACTTCTTTACCGCCGCCACCATCGCGAGCAAATCCTCGCCCGAGCTGCGGTCGATCGACACCACCATGCCGGCCCGGCCGTTGATCCGGTTCGTCGCCGCCACGTCGGCGAACTCGTCGCGGACGGTGCCCAGATCGCCCACGGTGAGCACGAGCCCGTCGGGAAGCGTCACGAGCGGCAGCTTGGCGATTTCGGCGCCGACGTAGCGTTTGTTTTTGCCACGCAGGAGGATCTCGCCGCTCTCCGTGCGGATAGTGCCGCCGGGCAGTTCCAGATTTTCGCGGCGCACGATCTCCGCGACTTTCTGGAGCGAGAGGCCGTATTTCCGCAGCGTGGCCTCGGAGATCTCGATGTCGATCTCGTAGTCCTTGGCGCCCAATAGGTTAGCCGCCGACACGGCCGGCAGAGCCAGCAAGTCGTCGCGAATCACCTCGGCAACGTCGCGCAGCTCGGCCTCGCTTGCAGCATCGCCGGTTGCCCCCTGCGGGCCGAGCACGCCCACCTTGATCGCGGCCGTGCGAAGCGTCACCTGCTCCACCTTCGGATCCTCGGCGAGCTCCGGCATGCTCGGAATCCGCTCCACCTCGGAGCGAATCTCGCCGAGCGTCTTCTGCACGTCCTTGACGCTCTCCTGCAGCTCGAACACGCAGAAGCCCATTCCCTCCTGGGCCACACTCGTGATCTTCTTGATGCCGGTGACGCTGCGGCAGGCTTCCTCCACCTTCTGGCAGATGCCCTCCTCGACCTCTTCGGGAGTGGCCCCCGGATAGGGCACGGTGACGAGCACGATCTCGAGATCGAACTCGGGAAACACCTCCCGCCGCATCGATGCAAACGCCATCCCGCCCACGAGCAAGATCGCGATCACCAGCGTGTTCATCGCCGGCATATTGCGGACGGTCCAACTGACGATCGTTCTCATGACGTGCGCCTCAGCTGGCGTCCTTGTCGATCGGCTTTTCCGCCATCACGGCCG
>JBMLMS010000390.1:4295-5967 GCA_049243925.1 Pirellulales bacterium | reverse complement strand
TGTTCACCGACGGCCTCGAGGACGAGCGGCAGCAGGGGATCACGATCGACGTGGCGTATCGGTATTTTTCGACCGACAAGCGAAAATTCATCATCGCCGACACGCCCGGCCACGAGCAGTACACGCGGAACATGGCGACGGGCGCCTCGACGGCCGACCTCGCGATCATCCTCGTCGACGCCCGGCACGGCGTGCTCACGCAGACGAAGCGGCATTCGTTCATCGTCTCGCTGCTCGGCATCAAGCACATCGTGGTCGCGATCAACAAGATGGACATCGTGGGCTACGACCAGGCCGTGTTCGAGGAGATCAAGGCCGACTACGTCGATTTCGCGTCGCGGCTCGAACTGCCCGACGTGCACTTCATGCCGATCTCGGCGCTCAAGGGCGACAACGTCGTGGCCCCGAGCCCGAACATGCCGTGGTACACGGGCTCGCCGCTGATGCCGCTCTTGGAGACGGTCTATATCGGCTCCGACCGCAACCTCGAGGACTTCCGGTTTCCGGTGCAACTCGTGCTGCGGCCAAACCTGAACTTCCGCGGGTTCGCCGGCACGATCGCCTCGGGCATCATCCGCCGGGGGGACGAAATCATGTCGCTCCCCTCGCGCAAGAAAAGCCGCGTGCAGTCGATCGTGACCTTCGATGGCGAGCTCGAGGAGGCCTTCGCGCCACAGTCGGTGACGCTCACGCTCGAAGACGAAATCGATTCGAGCCGCGGCGACATGCTGGTGCGGCCCGGCAACGTGCCGAAGGTCGACCACAAGTTCGAGGCCTCGATCGTGTGGATGAGCGACGAGCCGCTCGTGCCGGGCAAGCAGTATCTCTTCAAGCAGACGAGCAAGGTGACGACCGGCGCCGTGAGCACATTGCGCTACCGGATCGACGTCAACACGCTCCACCGGCAGCCGGCGCCGGCGCTCGGCCTCAACGAGATCGGCCGCTGCGCCATCACGCTCACGAGCCCGATCGCGTTCGACGCCTACCGGCGCAACCGGGCCACGGGCGCGTTCATCATGATCGACCGGGTGACCAACGCCACCGTCGGCGCCGGCATGATCCTCGATCGCGAGCCCAACGAGGCGGCATCCGACCACTGGGGCGACGTGGCCGAGCCGCACCTCCACGGGCAGCTGAGCGGCGTGACGGCCGAGGAGCGCGAGGCCAGGTTTGGCCAGAAGCCCGTCACGCTGCTCCTCACGGGGCTCACGGGCTCCGGAAAATCCACGCTCGCCCGGGCGCTCGAACGGCGGCTCTTCGACCTCGGGCGCGCCGTCGCCGTGCTCGACGGGCAGAACATGCGGCTCGGCATCAGCAAGGATCTCGGCTTCTCGGCCGGAGAACGGAGTGAAAATCTGCGCCGGAGCGTCGAAGTCGCCAGGCTTTTCAACGACGCCGGCATCATCTGCATCGGTGCGTTCGTCGCGCCCGACGAGGAGGTACGACAGAAGGCCGCGGAACGGATCGGCGCCGACCGCTTCCTCGTCGTGCATCTCGCGGCACCGATCGAGGTCTGCCGGCAGCGCGATACCGACGGCCACTATGCGCTCGCCGACACGGGCGAGTTCGCGAACTTCCCCGGCGTCACGGCCCCCTACGAGCCACCCGCACAGCCCGATCTCGTGCTGCCCACGCATGAATGGCCGGTGAGCCGGTGCGTCGACGCGCTCGT
>JBMLMS010000390.1:0-4195 GCA_049243925.1 Pirellulales bacterium | reverse complement strand
GTTCGCATCGGCATCCTCACCGTCTCCGACCGCGCGAGCCGCGGCGAGTATGCCGACGAGGGCGGGCCGGCGATCCGCACCTACCTGGCCGAGGTGCTTGAGAGCGCCTGGGAAGCCCAGGAACGGATCGTGCCCGACGACCTCGAGGCGATCGCCGGGGCCATCCAGGACCTCGCCGACGCCGGCTGCTGCCTCGTCGTCACGACCGGCGGCACGGGCCCTGCCCCGCGCGACGTCACGCCAGAGGCCACCGAGCGCGTGTGCACGAAACTCCTCCCGGGGTTCGGCGAACTGATGCGGAAGGTGTCGCTCGAAAAAGTGCCCACGGCGATCCTCTCGCGACAGACGGCCGGTGTCTGCGGCCGGGCCCTCGTGGTAAACCTGCCCGGGCGGCCGAAGAGCATCCGCGAGTGCCTGGATGCGGTGTTTCCTGCGATCCCCTACTGCATCGACCTGATCCACACGGGCGTTCCCAACGCCCCGCGGCTCGAAACGAAGCCGGAGCGGCTCGTGGCCTTCAGGCCGAAAGCGTGACGCCCGGCCGCATTCCCCCCTGAGGAGCTCTCTCCGCCATGACCATCCTGCCACGAATCCTCGTGACGTGTGTCGTCGCCGGAGGTGCCTGCCTTTCATCCATCGCCGGTGCTGCCGCCGATCCCGCACTTCCGCAGACGCCGCTCACATGGCACGACGTATCTGCCGGGCAGGTCGAAGGCCGACTCTGGGCCGACGAGGAGCGACTGCGGCCCTTCGACCGGTTTCCGGCGGCTGCCGAGGCGACGGTGCCGAAGCCAGTCTGGAACCTGAGCCGCGAGTCCGCCGGCATGATGGTTCGATTTCGGACCGATGCCACGGCACTCCACGTGCGGATGACCCTCCGCAGCGACGTGCTCGACAAGCCACATATGCCTGCCAGCGGCATGAGTGGCGTCGACCTCTACGCCCGCGACGCCGACGATCGCTGGCGCTGGGTCGCCGCCATCAAGCCTGAGAAACAGTCACTCGAATTGCCGCTCCTCGCCGGCCTCGTTCCCGGCACCCGCGAATACGCCCTGTGGCTGCCGCTCTTCAACGGCGTCGAGTCACTCGCCGTCGGCGTGCCCGAGAGTTCCGCTTTCACGTGGCTCGACCCACGCGACAAGCCGATCGTGTTTTACGGCACGTCGATCACGCACGGTGCCTGTGCGAGCCGCCCCGGCATGGCGCACGTGGCGATCCTCGGCAGGCGGCTCGACCGGCCCGTTGCCAACCTCGGCTTCTCCGGCAACGGCCGGATGGATCCGGGTGTGGGAGACCTTCTCGCCCGCGTCGATGCCGCCTGCTACGTGATCGACTGCCTGCCCAACATGAACGCCGAGATGGTGCGCGAGCGGTGCATCCCGCTTGTGAAGCGATTGCGCGGGGCCCGGCCTGACACGCCGATCATCCTCGTCGAGGACCGGCGGTTCACGAATGCCTGGATCACGGCGGGCAAGGAGGCGTTCCACGACGCCAACCACGCCGCGCTCAAGGAGGCATTCGACACGCTGCGCCGGGAGGGCGTGCAGGGCCTGTGGTACATCCCGGGCGACACCCTGCTCGGCGACGACAGCGACGCCACGGTCGATGGTTCGCATCCGACCGACCTCGGGTTCGTGCGCCAGGCCGACGCCTTCGAGCCGGTGCTCCGCGCCGCCCTCGGTATGCCGAAATGAGCTGGGCCCTACGGGCGGATCGTGCGGGCGATTTCAGGGGCGAAGTAGGTGAGAATGCCATCGGCGCCCGCCCGCTTCATCACGAGCACGCTCTCGATGGCTGCCTTGTGCCCGTCGAGCCAGCCGTTGGCGGCCGCGGCCTGGATCATCGCGTATTCCCCGCTCACTTGATACGCGAGCGTCGGGACGCCGAAGGCCTGCTTCACCCGCCAGATCACGTCGAGCGCGGTGCCGGCCGGCTTCACCATCACCATGTCGGCCCCTTCGGCAAGGTCGAGGGCGACCTCGCGCAGGGCCTCGTCGCCGTTGGCCGGATCCATCTGGTAGGTCTTCTTGTCGGCCACGCCGAGCGCCGCCGCGGTGGCGAGGGCGGCATGGCTGCCGAGCGCGTCGCGAAATGGCCCGTAGAACGCCGACGCGTACTTCGCCGCATACGAGAGGATGCACACGTCGTGCCGACCTGCCGCATCGAGCGCCGCGCGGATCGCCCCAACGCGGCCATCCATCATGTCGCTCGGTGCCACAACGTGGCAGCCGGCCTCGGCGAGGACGACCGCCTGCCGACGGAGCACCTCCACCGTCTCGTCGTTGAGAATCCTGCCATCCCGGAGGAGGCCGTCGTGACCGTGCGTCGTGTAGGGATCGAGCGCCACGTCGCAGATGATGCCCACCGCATCGCCCGTCTCCTTGCGCACCGCCCGCACCGCGCGGCAGAGCAGGTTGTCGGCATCGAGGGCGAGGCGACCGTCGTCGGTCTTGTGGCGGGCGTCGAGCACCGGAAAGAGTGCGATTGCCGGAATACCGAGGGTGGCGGCCTCGGCTGCCGCCTTCACGATGCCGTCGATCGAGAGCCGCTCCACGCCCGGCATGCTCGCCACCGGGTGGCTCGCCTCGTGCTCGTGGACAAACAGCGGCCAGATCAGGTCGGCCGGCGCAAGAGCCGTGTCGGCGACCATCCGGCGCAGCCAGTCGTGCTGCCGCGTGCGGCGGAGGCGGGTCGTGGGATAGCGGCCGGGATGATGGAGCATGGGACGGTGTTACCGCGTGGCGGTGGCGCAGGAGGTGTCGGTCTCCCAGACGACGATTCGATTCACCTGAATGGGCAGATCGCCGAGCGTCTGGGGCGCCACCACTTCGAGTAGGTAGCGGGCCATGTTCTCGGCCGTCGGGTTGTACGGCAGCACGAAAGTCTTGCTGGGTTCGACGAGTGCGAGCGCCGAAATGCCGTTCGTGTCGGCAGCCGACACGATGAAGCCGTGGTCCCAGTGCTCGTCGATCCAGCCGAGGAGCCGCCGCTTGATCACGGCGAAGTCCACGATCCGGCCGACCTCGTCGAGTACGGCGCCGCCGTCCCGCGGAGCGACCTCGACGTCCACCTTGTAGTTGTGGCCATGGAAGAATGCGCACTTCCCCTCGTGGCCGAGGAGCCGGTGCCCCGCGCAGAACGACAATTGCCGCATGATCGAAAGCTGCGTCGGGCCGGAGGCGGGCATGGCAAAGGCGTCCTGCTCTGGGGCCGTCAGGCGGAGACGGCCGCTCCCGTCGCGGGCTCGATCCGGATCGGCTGGATGTCGAACTTCGGGTTTTGCCCGAGGAACCGGCAGGGATTGTTGTGGAAGACCTCGATGGCTTCCTGCAACGAGTGCCCCCGCCGACGAAACTCGAGAATGCACTCCTGGAGCGTGAAGGGATCGCTCGGCCCCCAGTCGGCCGACGAGTTCACGAGAATCCGATCCGTGCCGTACTTCTCCAGCATATCCACCGCCCGCTTGGGCGAGCACTTCGTGATCGGATAGAGCGTGAAGCCGACCCAGTAGCCCGCATCGAGGCAGGGCCGGATCGTCTGCTCTTCGACGTGGTCGATCCAGATCCGCTCGCGATCGACGTTCATCCCCGCGAGCACTTCGAGCACCCGCTTCGTGCCATGGGCCTTGTCGGCCAGGTGCGGCGTATGGATCAAGACGAGCTGTCCGTGCCGCATCGCGATCTCGACGTGCGCCTCGAGCGACTCACACTCATTTCTAGTCGACTTGTGCAGCCCCGTCTCGCCCACCCCGAGCACCGTCGGCTTGGCGAAGAACTCGGGAAAGTGCTTCAAGACCTCGCGCGTCAGCACGGGGTTTTCGGCCTCCTTCGGGTTCACGGCCACCCAGGAAAAATGCCGGATGCCATACTGCGCCGCCCGCGTCGGCTCGAACTCGCTGATCTGCCGGAAGTAGTCGATGAACGTCTCGGGATACTTCCGGTCGAACCCGGCCCAGAAAGCCGGCTCGGCCACGGCCACGACGCCGCTCATCGCCATCCGCTCGTAGTCTTGCGCGGTGCGGGCGATCGCGTGGTAGTGCGGCTGGATGATCTGCATGGGTCTCGTCCCGGCGGGCGGGCGGCTCTAGACGGTCGCGAACAGTTCGAGGAGCGCGACGGTCCGCTCCGCCGCGGGCTTCGGCTCGGCGACGATCTCGAGCGCCCGGCGGATCACGGCCAGCCTCTTCTCATCCGCT
>JBMLMS010000389.1:0-2754 GCA_049243925.1 Pirellulales bacterium | reverse complement strand
TAGTGTTTCGCCACCGGGGCATCCTCTCGGCTTACGCCTCGGGCTTTCGTTCAGGAGGCTTTGGGCTCCCCGTGTCCCGGTCGCCGGCGTATTTGACCAGCGCAGGCAGGATGCCCAAGCGGAGGCGCTCCCGCCGGCGCAGGCAAATCCGAGTGAGCCGGAGCCTGGAGGGCGGAGGCGAACGTCCGGCGAGCGGGATATGGGGAGCCCGAAGCCGGATTGGGCGCACAAGGCATGACAGGCTGAAGCCTGCCCTACGTGCGCTTGCCGCGGAAGAAGTCGCTCAGGATCGCGCCACATTCGGGGGCGAGGACGCGGCCGGTGTGTTCGACGCGGTGGTTGAGCCGCGGGTCTTCGAAGAGCTTGTAGAGCGATTCGACGGCGCCGGCCTTCGGGTCGGCGGCGCCCCACACCACGAAGGGCACCCGGGCCTGGAGGATGGCGCCTGCGCACATCGGGCAGGGCTCGAGCGTGACATAGAGTGTGCAGCCCTCGAGCCGCCACGAGCCGAGGGCGGCGGCGGCCTGCGTGAGGGCGATCATCTCGGCGTGGGCTGTGGGATCGGCGAGCTGTTCACGCTGGTTGTGGGCGCTCGCGATCACCCGGCCTGCCGCGACCACGATCGCACCCACGGGCACTTCGTCTTCCGCGGCGGCGGCCCGGGCCTCGTCGAGGGCGAGCCGCATCCAGCGATCGTGCGGCGTGCCGCCGGAGAGCGCATGCGACAGGTCGTCCTCGAAATCATCCATTTCCGCACTCTACCAGCGCCCTGGAAAAGGGGGTACGATCTCTCGGCTCGATGTCACCGTCGTTTTGCCGCGCCGTCCACCCGGAAAGCCCCATGGATACCACTTCGCTCGTCACGCTTCTGCTCCGCTGGGCCCATGTGCTCGCCGCCATCGCGGCGTTCGGAGGCCTGCTCTTCGCCCGGTTTGGCGTCGTGCCGGCGCTCGCGGAACTCGACGCTTCGACCCGCGACCGCATTCACGAGGCGATCCGCCGCCGTTGGCTGCCGTGGGTGATCGGTGCGATCACCGTGCTGCTCGTGAGCGGCCTGGCAAATTTCCTGATCTTCAACGCCCGGGTGAAGGCCGACCCTGCCTTTTGGGGCGCCACGTGGATGCGTGACACGAGCTACCACGCACTCTTCGGCGCGAAATTTCTGGCCGCGATGGTGATGTTTTATTTCGCCAGCGCCCTCGTGGGCCGTGGGGCCGGCACGCAGTGGGTGCGCAACGATCGGGCGAAGTGGCTGACGGTGACGCTCGCGATCGGGCTCGTGGTGGTGCTGATCTCGGGCTGGATGCGGCAGCTGCACACCGGGCCGAACGCGCCGCCGGCGGCGGCCGCCGCGACTACGACCAACTGACGAGGGCTTCATGGACAAGAAAGACAAAAAACGGATGGAAGTGTTGCAGCAGAAGATCGCGAAGCTGCAGCAGCAGTTGGCCGGGGCCAAGAAGCAGCCCGACGACCCCACTGAAATTCCCCGGCTCGAAAAGGATCTCGCCGCCGCCCACGCCGAACTCTCCTCGCTCAAGAACGCCTGACGCTCCCGCCCGCCTCTCCCGCCCGCCGCCCGCGACCCACCGATGCCTCCTCTAGGATTTTTCGAGCGGCTATTCGGCTCGTCGCGCGTGCAGCTCGATCGCCGCTACGAGCGGCTGCAGGAGAGCATCACCGGCACGATGTCGCAGTTTTACAAGGCGCGCGACCACGAGACCGGGGCGATCGTCGGCCTCAAGATCATCGATCCCAAGAAGCTCGAGCCCGTGGAAGGCCGCTACAAGGGGCTCGGGAAACCGTCGGAAGGGGAGATCGGCCAGCAGATCGCGGGCCCGAACATCGTGAAGACGCTCGCCTGGGGCATGTCGAGCGACGGCCGGCCGTATGTGGTGCAGGAGTTCGTCGAGGGCACGCTGCTCCACTCGTTGCTCTCCTCGCGCAAGGCCCTCACGCCACCCAAGCGGCTCGACCTCGTGCGGCAGGCCGCCACGGCGATCGCGGCCGTTCACAAGTCGGGGTTCGTGCACCGCGACATCTGCCCGCGAAACTTCATTCTCCGGCCTGACGGCACGCTGGTGCTGATCGACTTCGGCCTCACCGTGCCCGACAAGCCCGTGTTTCTCCAGCCGGGCAACAGGATCGGCACGCCCAACTACATGGCCCCCGAGGTGGTGCGCCGGCGGCAGGCCGACCGGCGGCTCGACGTATTTTCGTTTGGCGTGACGGCCTATGAAATCTGCACGCTCGACCTCCCCTGGCCCCGGGGCACGAGCGGGAAGGCGGCGCTCGCCCACGACACGCCGCCGGCCGACATCCGTCAGCATTGGCCGGAGATTCCCCGTCCGTTCGGCGACGCCATCATGGCCTGCATCGCCGCCGACCCGGCCCAGCGGCCGGAGACGCTCGATGCGTTTCTCGCCCGGATCAAGGGCGTGGCCCTTGATGCGTGAGCCGGGGCGTTTTAGAGTCTGGGGCTCCAGTTCGCATCTTTCGAGGATTTCGCCATGACCATGGACAAGAGCCTGCGTGTGCGCAAGGGCGGCACGAGTGCCCGCGGTGTGCTCTCGCGTGCCGAGCGGATCGTGAAGCTCAAGGAACAGGAGCGCTGGGCCGACGGCCGCAGCCCGCTCGGCTTGCCGAAAGTTCGCGTCTTCAAGATGGCGATGAAGAAAAAGAAGAAGAAGGCCGAGGAAGGCGCCGAGGGCGCGGCCGCAGCCAAGGCCCCGGCCGCTGGCAAGAAGAAGTAGC
>JBMLMS010000388.1:4838-19038 GCA_049243925.1 Pirellulales bacterium | reverse complement strand
AAGCCTCCTCAACGAAAGCCCGAGGCGTAAGCCGAGAGGATGCCCCGGTGGCGAAGCCCAACGCGTATTCCCTTCGGCTCACGCCTCGGGCTTCCAGACCGGGAGCAGGCGAGGGGTTACCCCTGCCGTTGAGACGGCGTATGTGACCAGCGCAGGCAGGATGCCGAAGCGCAGGCACATCCGAGCGAGCGGAGGCCAGGATGGCCGCAGTGAGCGTCCGGCGAGACGGTACGGGGTAACCCCGAGCCGGATTGGGCGAACGTGTATCGTGATCGGCTGCCATCCATCGACGGCGAACCGTTTTCGCCGTGTGGCCGTACAAGGGAACGTCCTCGTCACACGATCCCGGAGACCACCCTGATGCCTCGTGCCCGTACGCTGTTCATGATCCTTTCCGCAGTCTGCCTCGTCGCCTGGGCCACCCGGCCTGTGGATGCCGCCGGCCCGCGGAATCCCTACTCGAGCTTCAACCTCTCGGGCATCAACTACGGCGCCCAGCAGTGGGATCGGGCTCAGCGGCAGGGGAAGGTCGTGTGGCCCTACTACAACGTGCCGTCGCGCAGCGTCTCACGCGGGTCGTCGCGCGGCTCAGGCGTGTATGTCGGCGGCGTGGTCGCCGGCGGAAGCGGAGCCGGCACGATCGTTCAGGCGGGCTCCTCCCGGCCCACGCAGCGATCGTATGCCACCCGGACGTCCCGCCGCTGGCGGCGGTGAGCACGGTCAGCCGACGGTGCCGTCGTACATGCGATATTTCTTGGTGATGAGGGCGCCGCCGCGTTCCAGCGTGCGCTTGGAGAGGTGGTTGCTCTCCAGCACCCAGGAGAATTCCACCTCTTCCATGCCCCAGTCATAGAGCCGCGGCACGAGGGCCGCGTGGAGCACGAGGCCCACGCCCCAGGCTTGATATTCGGGAATCACGTTCGTGCTGATCGCCCGCATCCGTTTGATCGCCCGCTTGTTCCACAGCAGCTTCAGGAAGCCGAAGGGGAACAGCCGGCCGTTGATCGCCTTGATCCGCGGGTTGTAGTCGAGCAGGCAGAAGACGGTGCCGATCGGCTTGCCCTCCACCTCGGCCACGAGCGCGAGCTCCGGCACGATCAGGTGCTTGAGGCTCGCGGCCATGTGCTTCACTTCGCCAGGCGTGAGCGGCACGAAGCCCCACGTGCCGCCCAGGCTCGAGTTGTAGATCTCGAGAAACATCCGCACTTCCTCGTCGAACCGGCGGCGGTCGAGCGGCCGCACGGTGACGCCGAACCGCTCCTTCACCCCCGCCACCATCACGCCGAGCTTCGAATCGATCCCCTCGAGCATTTCGAGCCGGCCCCAAAATGCATACATGTCTTCGATCTTGGCGAGGCCCTGGGCCTCCACCAGGCTGGCGTAATACGGCCTGGCATGCGTCATCATGAAGAACGGGGGCGTGTCGAAGCCCTCGATCAACAGGCCGCACTCGTAGTTGAGCGACGGATTGGCCGGCCCGCGGACGGCCGTCATCCCCTGGCCCGCCAGCCAGTCGCGGGCCGTGCCGAACAGGGCCCGCGCGGCGGCCTGGTCGTCGTCGCATTCGAAGAAGCCGAAAAAGCCGCGCTGCTCGCCGTAGCGTTCGACATGCCCCGCGTTGACGATGGCCGTGATCCGACCGACGTCGACACCCCCGCGGGTGGCGAGAAACGACCGGCTCTTCGACTTCTCGTAAAACGGGCAGGGGCGAAACCCGAGCAGTTCCTCCTGCGACATGAGCAAGGGCGGCATCCAACAGGGGTCGTCGCGGTAGATCCGCCAGGGCAGGTTCACGAACCGCTTTTGGTCGGCCCGTGTGTCGACAGGCCGTACGGTCAGGTCAGGCACGGTTGTTTCCTCGATTCTTCAGCCGGCAACGTCGCTGCCATCGGCAGGGTGGATGGCAGCGCCGGAAGGTGTGGACTGTCAACGACTTCCGGCTCCGCACCGCATCTTCGGCCGCCTCCAGGCGGGGCGTCAACGCCGGTCGCGGCCGGCCACCGCAAGTCGCACCGGCCTGCGGGCCGATCTAGTATTCGGTCAAGGTCCCGATCGGACCCCCGGCCAGCCTCGAGCCCGTGCCCACGCCATGACGACCACCGCCTCTCCCCAGCCTCGTTCCAGCGTCGACTACGTCGTCACGGGAGCGACGGGGCTCGTGGGCAATAACGTGGTCCGGTTGCTCGTCCGGCGGGGCTCGAGCGTGCGGGCGGTGGTCCGCTCGGCAGGGCGGTCGCTCGACGGCCTGCACATGCAGGTGGCCACCGCCGGACTGTCCGACGACCACGCTCTCGAGCGGGCCATCGATGGCGCTTCGGTCGTCGTCCATTCGGCCGCCATGGTGCACTGCGGCTGGCGCCACTTCGACGAGATGCACGCCGCCAACGTGGAGGGATCTCGGCGGGTCGCCCGCGCCGCCCGCCGCGCCGGTGCCCGGCTCGTACACGTGTCGAGCGTGGATGCGATCGGTCTCACGAGCGACGGCAGCCCGGCCGACGAGGAGACGCCTCCCGGCGGCATGCCGGAATGCCCCTACGTGGTCACGAAGCGCGAGGCGGAGCGAGCCGTGCTCGCCGAGGTCGAGCACGGGCTCGACGCCGTGATCGTGAATCCCGTCTACATGATCGGCCCCTGGGATTGGAAGCCATCGAGCGGCCGGATGCTGCTCGAGGTCGGTGCCGGCAAAGGACTGTTCGCACCGCCGGGTGCCAACGACTTCGTCGACGTGCGGGATGTCGCAGCAGGGATCCTCGCGGCGGCCGAGCAGGGAATCTCCGGCCGCCGATACATCCTCGGTGGCCATGCCCTCTCCTACCTCGACGCCTGGCGGATCTTCGCCCGAGCCGCCGGTCGGATGCAGCCGCTCGGGGTCGCTCCGCAGGCGGCGGTGCGTGTGGCGGGCTGGGTCGGCGACCTGGCGAGCCTGTTCGCCCGTCGTGAACTGCCGGTCAATTCCGCAGCCGCCACGATGTCGATGCTGCCGCACAACTTCTCGTCGGCCCGCGCCATCGCCGAGCTCGGCTACTCGTTCCGGCCCTTCGAAACGACCGTTGCCGATGCCTGGGGGTGGTTCGTCGACCACGGCTACGCCCGCGCCGTGGGCCACCGCACCGTGCCCGCGCGATAAGGCCGGCCCATGCCCCGTATCCTCGTCGTCGAGGACGAAGAGCACCTGGCGATCGGCATCAAGTTCAACCTCGAGGCGGAGGGCTTCACCGTCACCACCGTCGGCGACGGCCAGGCGGCGCTCGATCTCCTCGCTGCAGCCGCTCCACCGATCGAGCTCGTCGTGCTCGACCTCATGCTGCCCGGCATGAGCGGGTATGCCGTGTGCGAGGCCCTGCGGAGCGAGGGCAACGAGGTGCCCGTCGTGATGCTCACCGCCCGCACGCTCGTCGAAGATCGGATCCGCGGCTTCGACGCCGGCACCGACGTCTACCTCCAAAAGCCGTTCGATCTCGATGAGTTGATCTCGATCGTGCGAAATCTTCTGGCTCGCCGTGGCCGCGCTCCGCGGCCCACGACAGCCGCCCCCGAGGCCACCGGGACGAAGGGCCAGGTGCACCGTTTCGGCGCCGCCGAAGTCAACTTCGACACCTGGGAGGCCCGCTTCAACGACAAGCCTGTCAGGCTCACGAACCTCGAAATGAAGCTCCTCCGGTATCTCGTCGAGCACGAAGGGCTCGTCGTGTCGCGTGAGGAGTTGCTCACGCGCGTCTGGGGGCTGACCCGCGCGCCGGCCACGCGCACGATCGACACCTTCATGCTCAACCTGCGGAAATCATTCGAGGAAGACCCCTCGAAGCCGGTTCATTTTCTCTCCGTCCGCGGCACCGGCTACCGCTTCGTCAAATGACGTCGCCGAGCAGCTTGGCAGCCGCCTGGCCTGGGTCGGGCTGTCTGAGCAGCGACTCGCCGACGAGCATGGCACCGATGCCCGCCGCCTCGAGCCGCTCGACGTCGGTCCGCGTCTTGATGCCGCTCTCGGCCACGAGCACGACGTCGGCCGGCACCCGCTCGCACAGCCGTAGCACGTGGTCGAGGTCGGTCGTCATCGTCTTCAAGTTGCGGTTGTTGATGCCGACGAGCGTCGCGCCCAGGTCGAGCACCCGTGGCAGGTTTTCCTCGTCATGCAGTTCCACGAGCGGTGTCATGCCGAGGTCGAGTATGTCTCGATACAGGCTCCGCAGGTGGCAGTCGTCCAGACACTCGGCGATCAAGAGCACGGCATCGGCGCCGTGGGCCCGGGCTTCGAGCACCTGGTAGCGGTCGACGACGAACTCCTTGCGGAGCACGGGCAACGGCACGGCAATGCGAGCACTCGCGAGATCGACGAGGCTGCCGCCAAAATCCCAGGCGTCGGTGAGCACCGAGAGCGCGGCGGCCCCGGCCGCGGCATAGCCGCGCACGACCTCCTCGACGGTGGCCCCGGGCCGAATCTCTCCGCCCGACGGGCTCTTCCGCTTGAACTCGGCGATCAGGCTGATCGGCCCGGGCGCCGACACTGCCGCGAAGAAGTCACGCACCGCCGGCGCCGTCGCCAGCCTGCCCTCGAGCGCCGCCGTCGGCACCCGCTCGCGGGCCAGCGCCACTTCCTTCCGCTTCCGCGCGACGATTGTTTCGAGGATCGAGGGCATGGGGAGGTTATAGCAAGGCGAGGTGTTGCCCACATTTCATCGCAAGAAGGCCGGACAGGTGACAAAAGCCCGCACTCGGAGCCGGCGGTAGGCATGCTCGCCTCCGGTCGTGTTGAGAGTACACGACTCGTGGGTTTTGCTCAGGCGCCGATAGTCCTCAACGACTCCCTGCGTCTGCGCGTGCCCACCGACCGTCTCCGCCGAAAGTTCTTGTCGCCTACGAGTTGGGGAGGCGAGGGGCTGCCCCTACCGTTGAGACGGCGTATGTGACCAGCGAAGCCATGGATGGCGCAGCGCAGGCACATCCGAGTGAGCGAAGGCCACGAGGGCCGCAGCGAACGTCCGGCGAGACGGTACGGGGCTGCCCCGAACCGGCGCGTGAAGTCAGTGTCGGAAGTGCCGGCGCGCCGTGAACACCATCGGGATGCCGGCCGCATCGGCAGCCGCGATCACTTCGGCGTCGCGCTTCGAGCCGCCCGGCTGGATGATCGCCGCGATGCCCGCCCGTTTGATCAATTCGATCGAGTCGGGGAACGGGAAGAATGCGTCGGAGGCGAGCACGCCGCCACGGGCCCGGTCGCCCGCCTTCTCGAGCGCGATCCGCGTGGCGTCGACTCGGCTCGTCTGGCCGATGCCGGCGCCCACGAGGCTCGTGCCCTGGCAGACGGCGATGGCGTTGCTCGTGAGCCGGCGGACGAGCGTGAACGCGAAGCCGAGTGGCTGCGTGAGGTCGGCCGCCGGGGCTGCCTTCGTGACCACCTTCCAGGCGGCGGGATCGTCGCAGCAGGTGTCGGGACGTTGGGCGAGGAGGGCGCCGGCGACGCTCCGCAGTTCCATGCCTCCGGTGGCCTCCCACGGATCGCCGGGCGGGATCTCGACGAGCCGCACGCTCGCCTTCCAGGTGGGCTTCGTCGTGAGGAGTTCCACCGCCTCCTTCTCGAAGGCAGGGGCGGCGATCACCTCCACGAACATCCCGGGGGCGAGCAGCACTTCTGCACAGGCCCGGTCGAAGGTGCGATTCACCGCCACGATCGAGCCGAACGCGCTCGTCGGGTCGGCTGCCATCGCGGTGGCGAGGGCTGTCGACACGCTCGCCGCGCCCGCGGCGCCACACGGATTCGTGTGCTTGACGACGACGGCCGCCGGCTCGGTGACGAGACCCACGAGCCGCATGGCGCCGTCGAGGTCGAGCAGGTTGTTGTACGACAGTTCCTTGCCGCAGAGCTGCCGGAGTCCCGCGAGGCCCAGATGCGTGCCCACGGGCGCGTACATCGCGGCCGACTGATGGGGATTTTCGCCGTAGCGCAAGGGCAGCCGCCGTTCGAGGTCGAGCGTCAACCGGGCGGCCAGCGGCGGCTCGCCCGAAGGCTCGCCCACCGCGGGCGTTGCCGACTCGGCCACGAGGCCGGCATGCCTCGCCATCCAGCCGGCGATGGCCGTGTCATAACTGGCCGTGTGCTCGAAGGCGCGGGCGGCATAGTGGCGGCGTTCGGCGAGCGTCGTACCGCCGCGGGCGACGGCGTGGAGAAAATCGTCGTATTGATCGGGGCTCGTCACGACGGTCGTGAAGGCGTGGTTCTTGGCCGCGGCCCGCACGAGGCTCGGGCCGCCGATGTCGATGAGCTCGATCGCCTCCGCCGGCTGGCAGCCCGGCTTCGCGATCGCTGTTTCAAAGGCGTAGAGATTCACGATCACGGCGTCGAATCGCTCGATTCCGTGTTCCTCGAGCACGGCCAGATCGTCCGGACGATCGCCGCGGGCCAGGATGCCGGCGAAGATGTGTGGGTGCAGCGTTTTCACCCGGCCGTCGAGCACCTCGGGAAAGCCAGTGATGGAGGAGACGTCTTCCACGGCGACACCGTGGCTCGCGAGTGCCGTGCTCGTGCCGCCCGTGCTCGCCACGTGCACGCCGGCGGCCTTGAGGGCCTTGGCGAGGCGATCGAGGCCGGTTTTATCGAACACGCTGACGAGCACGCGGCGGATCGGCACGATGTCGACGGCTGGGCCGGCGGAAGCGGGGGCTGTGGTGTGCATGCGGCGGATTATCGAGCTTTGGTCGCGCGATACAAGGAAGCCCGTGGCATCGGCGGTCGCAGCGAGTTCACGCGGCGGGGAGCTCCACCTCGAACACGGTGCCGGGCGGCGGCATGCGGCCGCGCACCCCGACCTTGCCCCGCATCTGCCCCACGAGCGACTTGACAAGGAACAGCCCGAGGCCCGTTCCCGGGGTCGAGCGTTCAAGCTCATTGCCGAGCCGCACGAAGCGGCGAAACACCGTCGTGCGTTCGGAGATCGGAATGCCCGGGCCGTTGTCCGCCACCCGCACCACCACGCGGCCCGCCGGGGTCGCGGTGGCCGTCACTTCGACCTGCGGATTCGGCAGTGAATACTTCACGGCATTGTCGAGAAGATTGCGAAACACGATTTCGAGATCGGCCTCACGGCCGCGCACCGCGAGCCCCCCGTCTCGTGCCGGCCCGTCGAGCCGAATCGTCTCGGCAGACACGCCATGCCGCTTGAGCGCCGCATCGCGGGCCCGCTCGAGCACCGGGGCGAGCGGTGTCATGACCACCGCCCGCGAGGGCCGGCGCTGGAGGGTCTTCGCGGCGTCGAGCAGGTGATCGATGAGCGTGTCGAGTCGCTCGACGTCGTGAAGCATGAAGCGGTGGAAGTCGGCCTGCTGCTCGGGTGACACCGGCCGGCGGGTGAGCGTCTGAAGATAGAGCTTGAGCGAGGCCAGCGGGCTTTTGAGCTCGTGCGTGACGCTGTCGATGAAGTTGCTCTGCCGTTGCGACAGCGCGATCGCCTTCACGGTGAGCGCGAGGTAGACGATCACCCCCGCCAGCACCAGCACGAGGAGCGCCACGCCCACGCCGAGAATCGCCCAATAAAACGCGGCGTTCTTCGAGCCGAGGGCGGCGGCGATGCTGACGAGCACCCAGCCGACCCCGAGGGCGATGATCGATGCGATCAGCACCACGCCGAGGAGGATCGGCCAACCGAGCGAACGACGCGGCTCCACGGGCAGGCTCCGGATCAAGAGGCGGGGCATTGCGTATGCTACCCTCCTGTGCCCGCCCCACCACGGCTGCCAGGCGGCCTCGCCTGCACGCGCCACCTCCCCGACGATGCCCAGCCCAGAAGCCCGCCCGCCGCTGACGCTTACGGTCGCCGAAACGACGGTGCGGTTCGCCTGGCACGTCGATCGCTGGACACATGAAGTGCTGAGTGGCAACGGCACATGGTGGCGGTCGATCCAGGGCTTCGATGGAGCCGACGATCCCCGGTGGCCGGCCTCGCCCGTGCTCGTCGAACTCTCCGCACTCGACACGCCGGCAGGACGAGTGATCCTGGGTGTCGGCCTGGCGGGGCGGTCGCACTTCTCGGCGAGCGTGGGGCCCGATCCGGCCGCTCCAGACCGACTGCGGTTCGATCTTGCCTGCCGGGTGAACGAGCCACCGCTCTGGCTCGGATCCACCTATCGTGATTCCAAGGGGCTTGTCCGGATCGGGCCCGAATCGCTGGCAGAGCCGCCTCCGGCCACCGTGCAGTGGGCCTATGGGTTTGCATCCGGGGGCCTCGTGCCCCTGGCCGGCGCCCGGGTGGAGCCCCGGCCAGACTGACGCTGTCTTGCGATCGCGCCCCCGATCGATCAAATTCGTGGGGGTCTGTTCCCGACCTTTTCGGAAGGTGCGCATGTTCGACGTGATCGAGCGGCTCAAAGCCGACTGGACCGACAAGTACGTCGTGGTCAACTGTTCCGCGCCGGAACTCGCCCGCTTCGCGCAGGCGACCGGGCAGGTGAAGACCGTCAACATGAACGGCCGCTGCCTTGTCGAGTTTGATCAGTTCAACAACATCGGCTGGTACGACATCGATCCGACGGCCCTCAAAGTCGTGCCCAAGCCGGAGCCGAAGACGGCCGCCGAAAAACAGGAGAAGCCGGCGAAGTCCGCACCCGCCGCCAAGGCTCCCGCTGCGAAAGCCCCGCCGGCTGCCGGTGCGAAGAAGCCCTCTACAGCCGACATTCTCGCGGCAGCCCGTGGCAAGGGCGGCGCGGCACCCGCAGCGGCGAAGGCGGCACCCGCAGCGGCGAAGCCTGCCGGCGCGCGACCCTCCACTGCCGACATTCTCGCAGCTGCCCGGGGCGGAAAGCCGAAGCCGCCGGTCGCCCCGGCCCCTGCCGAGCCAGAAGCCGACGCCGAGCCGGAAGCCGCCGCGCCCGAGCCGACGGTCGCCCCCAAGGCCAAGCCTGCGGCCGGCGGAGCCCTGCCGACGACGACCGCCGACAAGATAGCCTGGTGCCGGACCCACGATTCCAAGGGTTGATGAGGAACGCCATGCCGCGCTTCGCGACCGCCATTCTCTGCCTCGGACTCTTCGTCGGCTGCGGTCGGCTCTCGACCCATCCTCTCGTGACCATGGCCAAAGACGAGGTGACGAGAAACGAACGTGTCACGAAGGCCCTCGGGGCGCCCGTCGAGTTCAGCCCCACGGTCACCGGCCGGGCCAATGAAACCGACGGCATCGCGGCGATGCAGTTCGAGGCCCGGGGGCCGAAAGCTGCGGGGCTGGTCGTGGTCGAGGGCAAGAAACTCGGCGCAGAGTGGGGCGTCACGCTGCTCGAAGTTCGCCCCGCCGACGGCAGCGAACATGTCCATCTGACGGCCGATCACCATGCCCGGATCGGCACCGACACTCCGAAGTTCGATCCCGCACAGACACGCTCGACACCGGCAGCCCCTCCACCGGGCGATGTCGAGATCGTGCTGCCGCCTGGAACGCCGGGCCAGTAGGGCGCGAAGCCCTGCCGATCGTGCCGGGCGTCCGGCCGGAAAACCACGATTTTTTTCTTTGTGTGCCAAATGTTTGACTCGCGCAAGCGCGGGTCCATAATGGCCTCGTTCCTTTCGACCTGTCCCCGCAGCGGTCTCCCCTGGCCGTCCCATCCGCGGGATTCACGTCGGCCCGGCCGGGCCCTCCGGCTTGCCCGCCGGCGGCGATGCATGTTGAAGCGACGACCGGAGTCCCAAGCCCTGAGGCATCGGAGTGGCCGACCGCCTCGACGGGTGAATCATTCACCGTTTGCACGACAGGAGTTGTTTCGTTCCGATGGCCCGCATCCGCAACGTCTTCGAGATCATTGAACTGTACGGTCACGATGAGAACTTCGAGCCGCACACCACGCCGGAGTTCGTTCCCACGAAAGCCCCGGCCGGCTCCCGGCAGAAGCTCGACATCCTCGCCGAGCGCATCCAGCGGGGCATGCCCCTGTGGCACCCTGAAGACTCGACCGAGTCTTCGGCGAATCTCGTCGGCGCCAGCGAAGCCTAATCGCCTGCCCGACGCCCCATGAGCCCTTACCGCCCTCCGCGGGATCGCCCGCGGAGGGCGGTTTCGATTTCACGCTTGGCGCTGGCTGCCTTGAGCTTCTGGCGTTTATCGTGGAGTTTGCGGCCGCGACCGATGCCCATCAGCACCTTCACTCGGCCGGCCTTGAAATACATCTTCAGCGGCACGAGCGTGAGCCCCTTCTCGTAGGCCAGGCTCGCAAATTTCTTGATCTCGCGGCGATGGAGCAGCAGCTTGCGCGGCCGCTTCGGCTGGTGATTGAGCTGGTTGGCCTTCTCGTATTCCGGAATGTCGCAGCCGATGAGCCAAACCTCCGTGGCATCGACCCGGCCATACGCCTCGTCGAGCGACGTTTTTCCGGACCGCAGGCTTTTCACCTCGCTGCCGACCAGGGCGATCCCGCATTCGAGCGTCTCGACGATCTCGTATTCGTGGCGGGCCTTGCGATTCTCCGTGATCACCTTCTCAGCCGGAGCCTCGTCGGCCTGGCCTTTGCCGGAAGGTTTCTTGGCAGCGGGCTTGGTCGGCTTCGGAGCGGCCACGGAATGATCCCGAAATGTGGGCAGGGGGTATCTGACAGATTACACTCTACGCTGCGATGGTTCTTCGTTGCCCACCTATCGAAACCCTGCCGATTGAGGTTTTTCATGCCCGTCCGCCAGGCCACTTGTGTCGCTGCGTGCCTTCTCTGGCTCGGCGTATTGCTCCGGAGTGATGCGGCCGAGACGGCAGTCGCCCCCGTGTCGCATCCTGGATTCGTTGCCGGCGACGCACGTCCAGCCGGCGACGCAGCGGCCGTGAAGGTGCCGGGAGGCTGGATGGTGGCCTACGACGAACTGATCCCCGGCACCGAGGTGACGTTTCGGATGGTGCCCGTTCCTGGCGGGACGTTCCGCATGGGCAGCGCCGAGAGTGAGGCCGACCGGACGTCGGACGAAGGGCCCCAGTTCGACGTGGCGATCGAGCCCTTCTGGATGGGCCGCTGCGAAGTGACGTGGAGCGAATACAAGGCCTACATGGCCGCCTGCGATCTCTTCAAGGCCTTCGAGGCGGCGCATGTGCGCGAAGTGCAGGCCGACAACGAGGCCGACGCCGTCACGGCGCCGTCAAATCTGTATGACCCGACCACCACGTTCACCAACGGCGAAGATCCGCTCCTTCCGGCCGTCACGATGACGCAGTTCGCCGCCCGCCAATACACGAAGTGGCTGAGCGGCCTGACCGCCAGGTTCTACCGGCTGCCCACCGAGGCCGAATGGGAATACGCCTGCCGCGCCGGCACGACGACACCGTGGCAGATGGGCGCCGATGCCGCCGCGCTCGAGGCCGTCGCCTGGTTCGCTGACACCTCCGACGAGACGACGCACGCCGTCGGCGAGAAAGAGCCGAACGGCTGGGGGCTTCACGACATGCACGGCAACGTGGCCGAGTGGGTGCTCGACGAACTCGTGCCGGGAGGCTACGGCCGGCAGGCCGGGCTGCCTCAGCCCGTGCCGGCGGCGGCCGCCGCCGTCTGGCCCGAGCATCTTTCGCCGCGCGTGGTGCGCGGCGGTGCCTACTACGACGAGGCAGCCCAATGCCGCAGCGCCGCCCGCCGCGGATCCGAGGACCTGCCCTGGAAGGACGTCGATCCGAACCTGCCTAAGAGCCCGTGGTGGTACACCGAGGAACCGGCCCTCGGCGTGGGCATGCGGATCGTACGGCCGTTCGCGCCGCCCGATCTGGCCACGCGGCGCCGCTGGGGCGACGCCGACGTCGAAAGCATCCGTGCCGACACGGCCGACCGCCTCCAGCAGGGGCGCGGCGCCCGCGGACTTGTGGACCCCGATCTGCCGGCCGCGGCAGCGGCCGAAGGCTTCACGAACTAGAGGCGGATATTATGAAGCGCGTTGTGGCGACGGCACTCGCGGCCTGGTTCTTGGTATCGACCGCCGTGGCGACCGACTGGCCTGACTGGCGCGGCCCACAGCAGGATCGGCACTACGCCGGCCCGCCGCTCGTCACCTCGTTCGACGCCGGTCATGGCACCAACGTGCTCTGGAAGAGCGATGAAGCCGGCGGCATCTCCACCCCGGTGATCATGGGCGGGCGGCTCTTCACACTCGTGCGGCACAAGCCGGGGACGACGGAAGAGGCGGAGAAGGTGCTCTGTCTCGACGCAGCCACTGGTAAGAAGCTCTGGGAAAACGTCTTCAACGTCTATCTTTCGGACGTGCCCGCCGAGCGGGTCGGCTGGTCGGCCGTGGTGGCCGATCCGGCCAGCGGCACCGTCTTTGCCCACGGCGTGTGCGGCGTGTTCACCGCCATCGACGCCGCCACGGGAGCGACGAAATGGCAACGGTCGCTCCATGAGGAATTCGGCTTTCTCTCCACCTACGGCGGGCGGACGAACATTCCCGTGGTGTTCGAGGATCTCGTGATCGCCAGCGCCGTCGTGACGGGCTGGGGCGACACCGCCCGGCCCGCCCATCGCTTCCTGGGAATGGACAAGGCGACCGGCGAGGTCCGCTGGATGAACGGCACGAAGGAACTCCCCGAAGACACGACCTACAGCACGCCTTCGCTCGCCGACTTCGGCGGCCAGGCGGCGCTCGTCTTCGGATCGAGCGACGGCAGTGTCTGGAACTTTCAGCCGCGGACGGGCCAGGCCGTGTGGAACTTCAAACTCTCCCGCCGCGGCATCAATACGGCCCCGCTCGTCGCCGGCGACACGGTGATCATCTCGCAGTCGGAGGAAAACCTCGACAACACATCGATGGGATCGGCCACGGCATTCAAGGCGACCGGCGCCGGCGATATAACGGCTACGAACGCGATCTGGCAGAAGAAGGGCGTGATGGACGGCCGGTCGATGCCGGTCGTGCTCGGCGACTGCGTGTATTTCGTCGACGATGGCGCGAAGGTCTATGCGTTCGACCGGCAGACGGGCGCGGCGGTCGGCCGCCCGCAGAAGCTGCTCGGCACGATCGTCCGCGGCAGCCCGCTCGTGGCCGACGGCAAACTCTACGTGTGTTCGACGGGCGGCTGGCACGTGCTCGAGCCGACGAAGGACGGGCTGAAGTTCGTAAACCGGATGCGGCTCGACGAGGAGGACGAGGTGACGGCATCCCCGATCGCCGCCGACGGCCGCCTCTATCTCACGACTGGCTCCCGGCTCTACTGCCTCGGCGAGAAGTCGGCGACGTTGTCTTCCTCCGCATCCGTCGGCCCGACGGTGCCGCAGAAGGTCTCCGACGCCACCAGGGCCCCGGCCGGCGAGCCCGCGTGGGTGCAGGTCGTGCCGGCCGAGGCCCAGATCGCCGCCGGGGCCGCTCAACCCCTGAAGGTGCGGCTCTTCGACGCGGCCGGACGGTTTGTGAAGGAGTCGGCCGCCACGTTCACGACCACTGCCGGCAAGGTCGCGAACGACGGCACCTACACGGCCCCCGCGGGCCAGCATGCCGCCACGATCATCACCGCAAAGGTCGGCGCCCTGGAGGGTAAGGCCCGCATCCGCTCGATGCCGCCGCTGCCTTGGAAATTCGACTTTGAAGACATCCCGCTCGCCGCCGATCCCAAGACGGGTGCCGTGAAGGGCGAGCCGCCTCTCCCGTGGATTGGCATGCGGTATCGCCACGTGATCCGTGAGGTCGACGGATCGAAATGCCTCGTCAAGATCACGACGATCCCCAAGGGCACCCGCAGCCAGGGCTGGATCGGACCGATCGCACTGCACGACTACGTCGTTCGGGCCGACTTTCGCGCACAGGAGACCGGAGTCGAGAAACCTGGATCTCCCGCCTCCGTCGCACCGACGCCGCCCGGATCCGACGCGGATGCCTTCACGAAGGCGTTCGGCACCGCTGCCGCGCTCGAGAAGGCCCGCATGCCCGACATGGGGCTCGTGGCCCAGCGGTACACACTCGATCTCATGGGCGCTGCGCAGCAACTCCAGATCCGGAGCTGGCCGCCGCAGGTCGCCACCTACTTCTCGAAAACGATTCCGTTTTCCTGGGAGGCGGGCCGGTGGTACACGATGAAGTTCGAGGCCCGCACGCGGGACGGCGCGGCGGTGCTGCGGGGCAGGGTTTGGCCGCGGGGCGAGCCGGAGCCGGAGGCGTGGACAATCGAAGCCACGCACGGGGCTGGCAATCTTCAGGGCAGCCCTGGCTTCTTCGGCAACTCGAAAGACTCCGAGATCTCTATCGACAACGTGAGAGTGGAGGCGGTGC
>JBMLMS010000388.1:0-4738 GCA_049243925.1 Pirellulales bacterium | reverse complement strand
CTCGGCTGCCTGCTCGCCTTCGACGACCGCGACGGCTCGTTCCTCTGGCAGGATTCGAGCGAAAAGCTGCCCACCGGCCGCGTGCACGACTGGCCGCTCCAGGGCATCTGCTGTGCGCCGCTCGTGGAGGGAGACCGCCTCTGGTACGTGACGAGCCGCGGCGAGGTGAAGTGCCTCGACACCGCCGGGTTCCACGACGGCGAGAACGATGGCCCCTTCACGGGCGAGAAGGTCGCGGAGAAGGACGAGGCCGACGTCGTCTGGGTGCTCGACATGATGAAGCAGCTCGGTGTGTCGCAGCACAACATGTGCTCGTGCAGCGTGACGAGCGCCGGCGACTTGCTCTTCGTGAACACGAGCAACGGCGTCGACGAAGGGCACATCAACCTCCCCAACGCCGAGGCCCCGAGCTTTCTGTGCATCGACAAGCGCGACGGCAAGGTGCTGTGGGCCGACAATACGCCCGGCGCCAACGTGCTGCACGGCCAGTGGTCGAGCCCGGCCTACGCCGAGCTTGGCGGCGTGCCGCAGGTGCTATTCGGGGGTGGCGACGGCTGGCTCTACGCGTTTGATGCCCGCGGCGAGAACGGCAAGGCCAAAAAGCTCTGGGAATTCGACTGCAACCCCAAGGAGTCGAAATACACGCTCGGTGGCCGGGCCGACCGCAACCACATCATCGGCACGCCGGTGGCTCACGAGGGGCTCGTGTATGTCGCCGTCGGCGAGGATCCTGAACACGGCGAGGGCGTGGGCCACTTGTGGTGCATCGATCCCACGAAGCGGGGTGATGTGTCGAGCGAACTGGCCGTGAGCCTCAAGGATCCGAACACTCCCCTGCCCCGCCGCCGCGAGCAGGCGGTGATCAAGGAACAGGGGGAGGTGGCCCGGCCCAATCCGAATTCGGCCGCCGTCTGGCACTATCCCGGCTTCGATGCCGATGGCAACGGCAAGCTCGACTTCGAGGAGACGATGCACCGCACCTGCGGCACGGTGGCGATTGACCGGGGGCTGCTCTTCGTGGCCGATTTCAGCGGCCTCTTCCACTGCCTCGACGTGAAGACCGGCAAGCCGCACTGGACCCACGACATGCTCGCCGCGAGCTGGGGCTCGCCGCTCGTCGTGGACGGCAAGGTGTATGTCGGCGACGAGGATGGCGACATCACCGTGTTCAAGCTCGCGCCCGAAAAGGAGATTCTGTCCGAGATCAACATGGGCAACAGCGTTTACTCGACGCCGATCGTGGCCGGCGACACGCTCTACATCGCCAACAAGAGCCACCTGTTCGCGATCCGCGCCGGAGCCACGCCCGTCGAGGTGAAGTGAGATGCATCGGCGTGCATGGCACTGGATCGGAGTGATCCTTCTCGCAGCCTGCTGCCACGCCGACGAGCCGGCGTCGGCGTTTCGTGTCAGGCCCTATCTACAAAATCCCGCCCCCGACGCGATGACCGTCCGCTGGTTGACCAACGACGATGCGCCGGGGACGCTGCGCGTCGCAGGCCGGGAGTTCACGTCCGCACCGGTGCTGTGCCTCGAGCTCGCCTACCAGCCGAACGAAGCCCGTGACGACCGGCTCGGCAGTGCCCCCTTCCTGCACTCCGTGCGCGTGACCGGACTCGAGCCCGCGACGAGCTATCCCTATGCCGTTGAGCAGGGTGACGAAAGCAGAAAGGCGATCCTCACGACGGCACCCAAACCCGGCGACGTGGGGCCGGGCGGCGGTGTGCGGCTGTTTTTCTATGCCGACTGCGAAGCACAGCCCGAGTCGCGCGGCTCGCGCGTCGAGTGGCCGCCGTCGCCGTCGCTGCCAGGAGGGCCGCGGCCACCCTGGGTGGAGGGCCGCTATCCCGCCGACGAGACGACGGGCTACCGGATGAACCTCGCGCTCATCGCCGCCCGAGCCGCCGAGAGCCTGCGGGCCAAAAACCCCGTGCTCGTGAGCGTCGTGGGCGATCTCGTGGAGAGCGGTGGCGAGCAGCGCGACTGGGACGAGTTTTGGCGACACAATGCCGGTGACTTCGGCACGCTCGCCTCACGGGTGCCGATCGTGGCAGCCTTGGGGAATCACGAACTCTTCGGCGGGCCGCCTTCCGACAACCCGAAGAAGGATCTCGGCGGCTACTCTGGCCGGGCGACGCTCGTGGGCGCGATGAAGTTTCTCACCTATTTCGACCATCCCACGAATGGGGCGGCCGATGAACGCCACGAGGAACGGTATCACCGGGTCGACTTCGGCCCCGTCACCCTGCTCACGCTCGACACGACCAACGGCGGCGGCGACGACGGGCCGGACGATACGAACCACGATCTCGACCGCGCCGACGCATCCCACGTCCCCGACTACGCCCCGGGGTCGGAGCAGTATGCGTGGCTCGAACGCCAGCTGGCTGACGCGCGAGCCGAGGGCCGGATCATCCTCGTGCAATTTCACCATGCACCCTACTCGTCGGGCCCGCACGGGCTACCTCCTGGAAACGGTGTCGGTGAGAATTCACAGTCTGGCTGGCCGTTGCGGGCCCTCGCGGATCTGTTCCGGACGCACGGCGTCTGCGCCGTGTTCTCCGGGCACGACGAGATGTACGAACACTCGATCGTGGACGGGATCCACTACTACGACGTCGGCATCGGGGGCGATGCCCTGCGGGGCCCCGAGCCTGACGCGAACAACGCGCGGCAGGTCTTTCTGGCGCACGATCACGCACCCGAGCGATGGAACGGTGACGTGCTCGAATCCGGTGGCAAGCACTACGGCCACGTGGAGGTCGATGTGCAGCGAAACGCGGCGGGGCCGGGGTTCACCGTTTCGATTCGCCCTGTCCACCTGTTTCCCGTGTTCGATCCCGCCAAGCCGGGTACGATCGCGACCTGGGAACGCCGCGAATATGACGATCTGGTGACGTTCGACGCCCCAGCCCAGGAAGCAACGCCATGAAACTGTTCGTCCTCTGCCTCTCGCTCATCGTGTCGGCCTGGGCCTCCCAGCTACCAGCGGCGGAGCCGCCGTCGGCACGCGACGTGGTGTTGAATGCCAAGCGGATCGTGGTGCTCGGCGACTCGATCACCTATGGCGGTGGCTGGGTCGTGCCCTTCGTCGCCTGGCTGGAAGCCGAGGGATGGACCGGCGACGTCATGAACATGGGCCTCTCGAGCGAGACGGTGTCGGGGCTCTCCGAGGATGGGCATGCCGGCGGGAAGTTTCCGCGGCCCGACCTGCACGAACGGCTCGATCGCGTGCTGCGCGTCGGCCGCCCGGACCTCGTGATCGCCTGCTACGGGATGAACTGCGGCATCTACCAGCCGCTCGACGAGGCGCGGTTTGCGAAGTTCAAGGATGGGATGCAGCGGTTGCACGACGCGGTCGAGAAGACCGGCGCGAAGATCATCCATCTCACGCCGCCCGTCTATGACCAGCGGCCCGACAAGGACGGGCCTGCCGGGAAGGTCGATTACGACGCCGTGCTCGACGCCTATTCGAAGTGGCTGCTCTCGAAGCGGGCCGACGGGTGGATCGTGGTCGATATCCACGAGCCGATGAAATCGTCGCTCGCGGCGGCCCGTGCCAAGGATCCAGCCGCGGTCTTCGCCCCCGACGCGGTCCACCCCAACGAGGCAGGCCACTGGGCCTTCGCTCGCGGGCTCTTCGCGGGGCTCGGCGAGCACGCCGTCGCCGCCAAAGAGACACCGGAACACTTCGCCGCCTTCGTGCCAGACGTCAAGCGGCGCATGGAGGTGCTTCGCGACGCCTACCTCACGGCCGCCGGCCATCAGCGGCCCGGCGTCGCGACTGGCCTACCGCTCGGCGAGGCCGAGTCCAAGGCCCGCGATCTCACCGAATCGATCCGCTCGCGGCGTTACCACCTGATGGGTGGCCAGCCAGGCAAAGGGCCGGAGTGGATCAGCCCCATCACCTGGCCGCAGCCGCGGGTCGTGGATCCGGGCCCGGCTCCGCAGTCCCCGGCCCCGGTGCCGTCCGATGCGATCGTGCTCTTCGCCGGCAAGGATCTCACCGCCTGGAGCAACGGTGAAAACTGGCAGGTGGCCGATGGAATCGCCACGGTCGGCAAGGGAGATATCCGCACGAAACAGGGCTTCGGTGACTGCCAGCTCCATGTGGAATTTCGCACCGCCGCCGATACGCAGGGCAAGGGGCAGCAGCGGAGCAACTCCGGCGTGTTCTTTCAAGACAAGTACGAGATCCAGATCCTCGACTCCTTCCAAGACGGCACCGACCGGCCCGTGACCTACTTCGACGGCCAGTGCGGCGCCCTCTACAAGCAGCAGCCACCCGCGGTGAACGCCTGCCGCAAGCCGGGCGAATGGCAGACCTACGACATCCTCTTCACCCGGCCGCGATTCAAGGCCGACGGCTCGCTCGAGAAGCCCGGCCGGATTAGCGTGCTCCACAACGGCGTGACGATCCACTCCGACACGGTGCTCAAGGGCGACACGTTCTTCCACGCCCCGCCGAGCTACACGCCGCACGCCGACGCCCTCCCGATCCGCCTCCAAGACCACGGCAACCCGGTGCAGTTCCGTTCGATCTGGGTCCGCCCCTTCGAGCCCCTCGCGCCAACGCTCAACAAGTAAGACAGGTTTCAGCCTGTCATGCCCCGACTTGCTCAATCCGGCTCGGGGCAGCCCCGTACCGTCTCGCCGGACGTTCGCTGCGGCCCTCGTGGCCTCCGCTCACTCGGATGTGCCTGCGCTGCGCCATCCATGGCTTCGCTGGTCACATACG
>JBMLMS010000387.1:0-1596 GCA_049243925.1 Pirellulales bacterium | reverse complement strand
TGGCTCCGCTGGTCAAATACGCCGGCTCAACGGCAGGGGTAACCCCTCGCCTCCCCAGCTCGTAGGCGCCTCGAACTTTTGGCGGAGTCGGTCGGTGGGCACGCGCAGACGCAGGGAGTCGTTGAGGACTATCGGCGCCTGAGCAAAACCCACGAGTTCTGTACTCTCAACACGACCGGAGTCGAGCATGCCTACCGCCGGCTCCGAATGCGAGTCATTGTCACCTGCCCGACGCCGGAATCGGCCTTGGGGCATTTCGGCCATGGTCGTTACGCTCTCGGGCATGGAACGTCCGTCCAGCACCGTGCAGCGCGTCGTCGGATTCGATCCGGGGCTCAACGTCACCGGCTACGGCGTCGTCGATTGCGACGGGCCACGCGTGCGGCTCGTCGAGGCGGGCACCGTGCGGTCGAAGGGTGAGTCGCTCGAGGAGCGGCTGCACACGATCCATGCCGGCGTGAGCGAGGTGATCGCCGCGTTCAAGCCTGGCGCGATGGCGATCGAGCAGGTGTTCTCGCACGCGAGGTTTCCCAAGACTGCGATCCTCCTCGGCCATGCCCGCGGCGTGATCTGCCTGGCAGGCGTGCAGGCCGGGCTCGCCGTGCACCATTATTTGCCCAATCGCGTGAAGAGCACGCTCACGGGCAGCGGCCATGCCGCCAAGGAGCAGATGCAGGCCGCCGTGCAGCGGGAACTCGCCCTCGCCACGCGGCCCGAGCCGGCCGACGCCGCCGACGCGCTGGCCGTGGCCCTCGCCGACTATCACCTCCGGCTCCGCCCGCTGTTTTTCGGCACGTCGATCGTGCGCGTGCAGAGCAGTCGGCACTGACAGGCATCTGAAAAGGCCCACGATGATCACGAAAATCTCCGGCACGGTAGACCGCGTCGAAACGACCGGCAACGCAATCGAATTGGCCGTCGGCCCGGTCGTGCACGAGGTGCTCGTCACCGAACTCGTGCGACGAAGTTTTCAGCAGAAGCTCGGCCAGCCCGTCACGCTCCACACGCTCGAGTATCTCGAAGGCAATCCCACGCGCGGCAATCTGGTGCCGCGGATCGTGGGCTTCCTCACAGAGGTGGAGCGGGAGTTTTTCGAGCTCATCTGCGAGGTCGATGGCGTGGGTGTGCGCAAGGCGCTGCGGGCGATCATCCGGCCGGTCGGCGAGATTGCGACGGCGATCGACGAGCAAGACGTGAAGCTGCTCGCCACGCTCCCCGGCATCGGCGCCGCCACTGCCGAACGGATGGTGGCGAAGCTGCGCCGCCGGATGCCGAAATTCGCGCTCCTCGTGGCCCGCGACGCGCCGGGCGAGGCCGTCGCTGGCGACGTGCTCTCCGAAACCTTCGAGGTGCTGCGCTCGCTCGGCCATTCCGACTCCGACGCCCGTCGCCTCACCGATGCCTTGCGGCAGGAAAAGAAGAAGCCGAAGGACGTGCAGGAAGCCCTCGAAGCGATCTACCGCCAGATGCACAAGCCCCGCGCCGGGTGAGCAACGCGTTGGCTCGGGCTATCCATGTCCCGTCGCCGGACGTTCGGTATGTTGGCCCGCGCCGGCTCGGGGTTACCCCGTACCGTCTCGCCGGACGTTCGCCTCC
>JBMLMS010000386.1:0-1961 GCA_049243925.1 Pirellulales bacterium | reverse complement strand
CTCCTGCTGACCAAGAGACTTTTAGATTAGCATTACTTTGGGTTTTACTCGCTGCGTGTTTGTTTTTTTCCGGGGGGGCCGGCACCGGTTGTGGCGGCCCGCCTTCTTTTATGGTGCGATGCGTGCATGAGGGACTCTCCCGCCATCGAACTCTCCGCTGCCGACGCCGCCGCCGTGCTGCGTCAAACGCCACCGTCGAATGCCCTCCTGCTCCTCGACTGCCGTACGCCCGAGGAGCATGCTACGGCCAAGATCGCCGGCTCACTGCTCCTGCCAATGCAGGAGCTGCCCGAACGCGTGGCCGAGATTGCGGCCTGGCGCGACAGGCCGATCATCGTCCACTGCCACCACGGCATGCGCAGCCTGCGCGTCGCAAAGTGGCTTCGCGAGCAGGGCTTCACACTCGCCCAGAGCATGCAGGGCGGCATCGACGCCTGGAGCACCGACGTCGACCCAGCCGTGCCAAGGTACTGACCATGGAGGACAGGCTTTAGCCTGTCGCTCTTTCTTGACAGGCTGAAGCCTGTCCTACGCCAGCACCGGCGTCGCGCTTGCCGTTGCGAATATACGTCGGTACACTTCCGGCATGAGCCCTTCCGCAGAAAGTCTTCTCGTGTCTGCACTGTCGCTCTCGGAGGCGGATCGTCTTCATCTGGCCGAGGCCCTCCTTGCCACGTCCGAGCCACCCGCACCTGCGCTTCGAGGCGCTGATTGGCTGCAGGCCATCGGCGAGCGGTCTGCCGAGATCGACCGCGGCGACGCTGCGTGCATGTCGTGGGACGAAGCCAAACGACGTGCCCGAGGCGAGTCTGTGGAGTGACGGGTGCTCGTCATCTCGCTCCATCCTGATGCTGCCGACGAATACGCAGCGGCCTTCCGCTGGTACCAGGAACGAAGCCCGTCAGCAGCACTGCGGTTCGAACTCCACGCTGAGCAGGCGCTGATGCTCTTGGCGACGCATCCCGAGGCTTCGCCGCTCTGCGATGACCTGCATCGTTATCGCAGGATTCGGAGGTTTCCGTACGGCATCGTCTACAGATGCATCGGGCAAACCGTGGTCATCGTATCCTTCGCTCACGACCGCCAGCTGCCAGGGTTCTGGCACGATCGTATCACCACAGCGTCTCCGCCTGACGCGCTGTGAACGGCACCGGGCCGGTAAGGAGCGGGGGATCGTCGCCCTCCTCAGGCACGAGCCGGCGCACGATCGCCGCAGCGAGGGCGTCGATGCCGAGGCCCGTGAGGGCCGAGGTGCGGATCGCGTCGGGGAGGGTGGCGACGTCGCTCGGCACGAGGTCGCACTTGGAGAGGACGTGGAGCGCGTCACGTAGGACAGGCTTTAGCCTGTCACTGTTTTCTGACAGGCTAAAGCCTGTCCTACAGAGGAGCACGAGATCGGCCTCGGCAGCCGCCGCCCGGGCACGCTCGATGCCGGCAGCCTCCGTCGGCCCCGTGGGATCGTCGCGCAGGCCAGCCGTGTCGATGAGATCGATCTCCCAGCCGTCGAGCACGAGCCGCGTCTCGAGCACATCGCGCGTAGTGCCCGGCTCGGCCGACACGATGCTTCGGCCATGACCGGCGAGCGCGTTCACGAGACTGCTCTTCCCCGCGTTCACGTCCCCCGCCACCACCACCCGCCACGGCCGCGTGAGCCGCAGGCCCACGCGTGCGGCCCGCCGCAGCCGATCACGGGCCGCGGCCGCCCCGGCGACATCGCCGCCCGCCTCCAGCCCCGCGATCCGAGCCAGCTCTGCGTCGAGCGCTCCGCCCAGCTGCCGGCAGAGAATCTGCGCCGCCTTCGGCCCGCCGACTCGGGCGAGCGCCTCGCGGGCCTCGACTTCGATCGCCGACGCCCCGGCAGCCGCCAGCCACTCCTGCCACGGCTGCCGCACGGCCCCGCTCTGCTGGAGGCTTGCAAGCACGGCCTCGCTCGCCGCCAGCCCGCCGTGGCAGTGCACCTC
>JBMLMS010000385.1:0-2945 GCA_049243925.1 Pirellulales bacterium | reverse complement strand
CCGGCCAGAAATGCGGCGAGCGCCGCACAGCCCGACGGACTCGCAAGCCCCGCCACGTTCGCAGCATCCTGGGCCGCGTAGGCCTTGAGTTGCTCCGGTTTCCGCACCCAGGCCTCGGCAGTCTCGAGCGCCCGCAGTTCCTTCGGCGTGGGGCTGCCGCCCGCCTCCAGGCGGGCGCACCGGCAGGCCCACCACGCCGCCCCGCGGCGCGAGAGCGACTGGGCCAGCACGCTCACCGCATCCTCCACCATGCCGGCCTTCACAAGCGCCCGAGCGCTTTCCAGTAGCGAACCACCGGCGAGCGTGCCGTCGGGCATTTCGACGACGGCCACGACCGGCTCAGGAAGTTCGAGCTTGGCCAGCCGCATCCGCGCGGCCTCCTGCGTCGGATAGTGTTCGAGCGTGGTGGCTGCCATGGTTTTCGTTCCCTCTGCCCCGGTCCCTAGCCGATCATCGTGATGGCGCCCTGGGCGGTCAGCGTCGCGCTGGCCTTCACCGTCGTTGTCAGCCCCTCGACCGTCGTCGACGTCGTGCCCTTCACGCTCACCGTCATGCCATTGATCGTCACGCCCGCCGGTCCGATCTCGACCGAGTTGCTCCCCACCTTCAGCGTGATGCCGGTCTGCCCCTCGATCGTCCACGACATCGCCTTCATCGTGCCGCTGCCGCTATTCACCTCCACGGAGTGGGATCCGGAAGAGACGGTGAGCGAATGGCCCTTGCCGACCGTGTTCGACTGCTTGCCCCCCACCGTGACGGTGTGGTTGCCCTGGGTCACGTCGAGCGTGGCGTTGCCCTTGCTGACGGTGTGTGTCTCATTGCCAGTGGACACCGTGGTGCTGTTGTCCTTGTAGACGGTCAGCGACCGGTTGCCGTTCTCGCTGCCGACTCCGATCTCCTCGGTGAGGTTGTTGTAGACCTTGACCGAGCGATTGCCCTTGTCTTTCGTGACAAAGCCGACCTCCAGCGTGTCGTCGTTCTCGACGGTCCGCGTGAAGTTTCTCTCCGCGTGCAGCGTCACCAGCTCCGATCCCTTGGTGTCGTCGAAAATGAGCTGGTTGGCGTTCGACGTCGAGCCGTCCTTCGTGCTCCGCGTCTGCAGGCCGCTCTGGGCCGCCTTCGACGGCAGCTCGAACGGCGGCTTGTTCGTGCCGTTGTAGACGACGCCCGTCACGAGCGGGCGGTTGGGGTCGTCGTCGAGGTGCGACACGACCACCTCCATCCCGATGCGAGGCAGAAACTGCGAGCCGAACTGCGGGCCGGCGAGCGACTGCGCCACGCGGATCCAGCAGGAGCTCTGCTCGTTCTTCTTGCCGTAGCGGTCCCAGTGAAACTGCACCTTGATCCGGCCGTATTCGTCGGTGTAGATCTCCTCGCCGGAGGGCCCCACGACGAGCGCCGTCTGCACCGTGCCGGTGGGCCAGGGCGTCTTCTGCTCGCTCCGCCAGACGGTCTCGAAGGGCACGGCCGAGAAGGAGTTTTCGTATTCAAACGCCCAGCCGGCCTCCTTCGAGGTCTGGTAGGCGCCGCGAATGCTCGCGGTGTGACGCACGCGGGTGAGGAGATACTTCTTCCCCTTCTCCGCCGAACTGGGGTGCGACTTGATCTTGAACGTGTAGCCCGGCGAGAAGGATCGGCAGGTGCTCGCGCCCGAGGCGACGCTCGCCGTCACCTCCTCGGCCTCGATCCGCACCTTCGCGGTCGCGTCGCCATCCGACTTCTTGTCGTATTCGCCCGGATAGTCGAACAGCTCGGCCTTGTCGGCGTTCGAATACGACGACTTCCCCTTGCCCGTCGCGAGCAGATCGGTGGTCGGCTGCTCGAAGTTGTAGTCGGTCTGGACGAACTTCCCGGGCCGGTAGGCATATTCGTGCTGCCAGCTCGTCAGCTGTCCCGGCTTCGTCGCCGAGCCAAACTGCTGCACCGACTCGACATCCGCGTCGGCGCAGTCAGTGAAGGCGGAGTTTGCGTCGGAGACGACCATCTTCAGCGACTTCTGGCCGTGCTCGAAGTGGTAGGAAATTCCCTCGAACTCCATCAGTCGGCTGACGAAGGCGAAGTCGGTCTCCCGATACTGCACGCAGTAATCCCACGGCGAGTGGCTGCCGGTGATTTTTTTCGACAGCGTAATTTCGGATGTGTCGCCGAGGACCTCCGACACGATGTCGGGCACCGCCTTCTGCTGGAAGATTTTGCAGTCGCTCGTGAGCGTGGTGAACCAGAGGCTCGGCACCACCTCCACGAGCCAGCGGGTGAGCACGTCGTCGCGGCCCATCCACGAGAAGCGGCTCACGTAGCCGGTGAACCAGCGCGGCGAGTTGTCGGCGTCGTTGATCCGGAAGCTCACCTGCTTGCCGACGATGCTCTTGTCGCTCAGCGATTCATCGACCGACAGGCATTCCAGCCGAAAGGTGAATAGCTCGCCGAGGGCTTCCTCGCCCGTGAAGGCCTCGAGCAGGAGCTTGTCCTTGCCGAGCGGCGTCTCGATGGCCAGCGGTTGGCCGTCCTGCGTGTAGCTTGCCATCGGATCACCGTGCCGTTGCCGTGAATGTCTGGGTCAACTCTTCGCGCCGATCGTGTAACTCTCCGTCACCTTCCCCTGGCTCGCGCCGTCGATGCCGAATTTGCAGTAGGTCCAGGTCGCCTTCGTGTAGGTGAAGGAGATCTTTTCCGTGGGCCCGAGTCGCTTCGAGTCGGTGGGCTCTTCCAGGTCGTAGTTCGTGACGATCACATTTTCGAACTCATACGTGAGGTACGGCTGCGACGAGCCCTCCACCGTGGGGCAGAGTTCGACCTTCACCTTCGGCACCTTCTGACCGGTCGCGCATGCCTTCTGGATCTTGACGCTGGCCGTGTCGAGATCCTTGACCACCGTCACGTTGCCGACGGCCGTCGCCCCCGCGGCCCGCTCGCTCTGCTCGAACCCGCCGGTCGTCCGCGTGAGC
>JBMLMS010000384.1:0-3930 GCA_049243925.1 Pirellulales bacterium | reverse complement strand
TAGAGGCAGGGCGTGAACACGAGCATCATCACGCCCATCTCGTGGCACTCGCCGCCGTAGTGCTTGCACGACAGGCCGTGGCCGAACTCGTGGAACACCTTCGTGAAGGCCAGCGCGATCGCGAGGTAGAGCCAGTTGCCCGAGGCGAAGAACTGGTGGAATTCCGGCAGCTTCGCCTGGAAGGTGTCGAAGTTCACGAGCACGAGCAGAAGCGCACTCGCCGCAAACACGAGCATCGCCACGATCGCCGGCGGCTCGAAGAGCCAGCCCAGCCAGGGATCGAGCCGGTCGAGGAGCTTGTCGGGATCGATCCCGCGAAACCGCATGGCGAGCACGTTGCCGAGCCACGACTTCCACTGCTGCAAGGTCTTCTGCCGCCGCCGCTCGAAGAGCTGGGGCCCCTGCCCCGGCCTGTCGCCGATCACGAGGCCCGAACGGTGGAGCGTGGCCACGAACCGGGCGAGCTCGTCGAGCTTGATCCGCCGCGGTGGAAACCGGGCCTCGAACTGCTCCTTCAAGTCTTCGAGGCTCGCCTCGCCGTCGAGCATGTCGAGGAGGGCGTATTCCTCGGGGCGGAACCGGAAATACGAGAGCGCGATCGGGTCTTTGACGACCCACCAGGCCTGGCCTTGATACACCTGCCGCGTGGTGATGAGGTCGCCACGGCGGCGGAGGCCCACCGGACGGGTCGTGCTCGAGCGGAAGACGTCGGCGGAGGCCATGAGGGTGACAGGCTGAAGCCTGTCCTACGAGAAAACGATGTACCACGAGAATACCAGGCCCGGAGGGCCGGGTTTGAACCCACCAAGCGACGGGCGGCAGGATGCCGCGCCGTCGCGTGTTACCTGTGGATCGTCATCGAGGCGGTCTGGCCGGGGCGGAGGAGCCACTGCTGCGTGCCCGGGGCTTGGCGGTTTTCCACCTCGGCGAACACGCGGTAGTCGCCGCCGCTCTCCACGAGCGGGCTTGTGAACACGATCTTGCCCGTGAACGTCTCACGCCGGCCGCCGGTGAGCGTCACCGCCACCGTCACCGGCCGGCCGCTCACCTCTTCAGGGCCGAGGCGGGCGGCGTCGACATAGCCCTCCACGCGCAGCTTGTCGGCCCGGACCACGTGGGCGAGCGGGTCGCCCGGCTGCATCCATTCGCCTTCGTGCGGAAACAGTTGCACCACCACGCCGTCGAGCGGGCTTTTGATGAGGCGGCGGTCGATCGCGTTTTCCGCGGCGAGCACCTCCACCTCCTTCGATTGGGCCGCGAGCGCCGCCAGCCGCCGCTCGAGCTGGGCCTGCTCGATCTGCAGCTCGCCCTTCTTCTCGCTGAGCATGAGACGGTCGCGCTCCACTTCCGTGACGCTGCCCGGAACTTTCGCATGCGATTCGAGCGCCTTCTTGTGCTCGGCCTCGGCCACCAGCTCGGCGGCCACGGAATACCGCACGTCGACGTCGCTTTCGGCCTTGGCCACCGCCTGCTCGTGCTCGGCCACGGCCTTGCGGCGCTCCATCTGCGGCTGGTTGTCGTCGATCTTGGCGATCACGGCGCCCTTCTTGACGACGTCGCCCTCACGGACGGCAAGCTGTATGAGCACGCCCGGCTCGCGGGCCGGCACCTTCGCCTCTTCGACAAGCGACACGAGGCAGCGTTCGAGCACCGGATCACCGCCGGACGGCTCCTCGGCCCGCGCCGCGACGCCAAAGAGACAGGCCGCGATCGACATCTGAACAAGCTGTGCACGCATGGGCCGGGTCCTCACCAGAAGCGAAACAGGATGTGCTGCTGAATGAACGCCACGAGGTCGTGGAAGATCACGTAGCCGAGCGGCCGCTTGCCGCAGTTGATCCGTGCGGTGACGCTCGCCCCGGCTCCGAGCTCTTCCTTCTCGTGCCGGGAGGGGTCGATCGTGATCCGCAGGAGCACCGTGTTGCCCTGCTCGCCGCGCACCTCCGCCTGCTCGTGAATCTCCTTCACGGTGCCTATGTGGCGGGTGCCGGGATCGGTGGCGAGGATGTAGTCGACCTCGAGCTCGCGGCCGGCGGCCCGGGCTTCGGCATAGGCCCGGTTCACATGGCCGAGGCGGTCGTCGGGCAGATGAATCTCGAGCTCCCAGGGGCCCGTCTTGTCGGCCACGTTCAAGAGCACCTGCCCCTTCTCCACCGGGCGGAGCATGAGCCGATCTCGCACCTGCCAGGTCACGATCACGCCGTCGATCGGGCTCCGCACGGCGAGGTCGAGCTTCTTCGTTTCGTAGAGCTTGCGCTGCGCCTCGAGGCTCTCGATCTCGCGCTGCAGCTGGGCGGCCCGGCCGGCCATGCGGGTTTTTTCGTCGGCCGAGATCTTGTTGTCTTCGAGGATCGCCCGCCGCGTCGACACGAGCTGCTCTTCGCTCGCCGCCTTGCGGCCGAGCACGTCGGTGAGGGCGACGTCGAGCTCGATGTTGCGGAGCGAGGCGAGCAGCTGCCCCTCTTTCACGTCGGCGGCGTGCTCCACGCCGGGCGCGATCGACTCGACCACGCCGTCGATCCCCGCGAACACGTCGCGATGGTGCACCGGCTCGAGCGTGCCCTTGCCTTCGAGCCTGAGATCGGCCGGCACGAGCACGAGCGCGAGGATCGCGGCCGTCGCCACGAGCATGGCGAGGATCGTCTTCGGCAGATTGCGGGCCGTGGTGAGCGCCTTGGATTTGCCGAGGAGATTGAGCAGCGGATAGAGCGGCAGGCTCGTGTGGGCCAGGGCGTTGGCCAGCGCCACGCGGCCGTGCTCGGCCACGAGCTCCACGCGGGCCCGCTTGCCCCCCTCGAAGGTGCTCGCCGAGAACCATTCGGCCACGAGCGCCCCGATCGGCTCGGGGGCCACCTTCGGCGTCGCTTCGGCCTTGGCCACGGCGACGGCATCCACGCCGCCGGTCTGCACCACGGGCGTGGGCTTCGGCTTCTCCAGTGGAATGATCGCCAGGGCCGTGGCGTGCGACTCGTCGACGTAGACCTCGAGCTCCTCTTCGATCTGCGGCGGCAGCTCGGTGGCCGGGTCGGGATGCCAGAGCGGATCGCCCGCCTTCGCCACCACCCGCACGAGCGCCTCGACCGCCTGCACCGCCGACGCCCGCCGCTCGATCGACTCTTGGCCGCTCACGGCCTCGAGCCTGAGCTTGCGGCCCCGCTTCACGAGCACACTCACGCGGTCGCAACCGATGATCCGCCGGGCCTCGTTGGCGAGCACGAACGCCGTGGCCACCGGGTCGAGCGTTTCGTGCACCGCGCGGCTGAAGCGATCGACCTGCACGAGCGCCGTCTGCTGGCTGTCGAGCGTGACGAGCTGCTGGCGATCGAGGAACGTGCGGGCCGGCTGGGTGACCTCCTGGAGAAATTTCAGATACCCGCGCTCCACTTCCGGTGCGTTGCGCTGGTGGAAGATCTCGATCAGGCCGGCGCGGGTGCCGTCGCGGTCGATGGGCGCCGCCACCACGAGCAGGTCGGTGGGGTTGCTCGCCGCGGCGCTGCCATCGGCATTCGTGAGCCCGGCCCGCGGCGGCACGATCAGGCCCGTGGGGTTGCCCATCAGCGCCCCCACGAGCTTGCCGTGGGCCGCCTGGGCGTCTTGATCCTGGGCGATGCCGGTGTGCTCGACCCCCTGCCCCGTCACAGACTCCACGCGGCCCTGATCCCGCACGAGCCACACGATCCCGCCCACGGCCCCCATCGCCTCGATCGACTTGGCGAGCAAGGCCGAGAAAAACTCGGCCTCTTTCACGTCACCCTGGGCGAGCGCGCGGATCTGGTCGACGATCGCGAGGATCTGCCGCCGCGCCTCCTCGACCGCCCGTTCGTCGACCGTGCTCATGCGTGAAGTTTCCCGCTCATGCGTGCCTCAGCGGCCGCCGGCCCTGCCGCCGGCGGCCGTGGAGCCTGTCTAGGCCCTGCCGGCCGGCTGCTG
>JBMLMS010000383.1:0-1693 GCA_049243925.1 Pirellulales bacterium | reverse complement strand
ACGTCAGTCCGTCGTGCGGTGGCGCACGATGTCGCCTTCCACCATGTAGATCACGTCTTCGGCGACGTTCGTCGCCATGTCGGCGATCCGCTCGATGTGCTTCGACACGGAATTGATGCGGAGCAGGTTCTCCAGCTGCTCAGGGTGAGCCTTGATGCCCTGGAGGATGCGCCGGCGAATGTGCTGGCGAGCCTCGTCGACCGCGTCGTCTTCCTCGCGCACCTGGCGGGCGAGCGTGGGATCGGCATTCACGACGGCGTCGAGACACTGCTTCACCATGTCTTGTGCGAGCATCGCCATCGTGCGGATCTCAGGCGGCAGCTCGACCGTCGGCCCATTCGCCAGCTGCGCCACACGCTTGGCGATGTTGCGGGCCAAATCACCCATGCGCTCGAGATCGTTGTTGATCTTGAGCACGGCCACCACGAACCGCAGATCGGCTGCGACGGGCTGGTAGAGGGCGAGGATCTTCAGGCACTCCTCCTCCACCTCCACCTCCATGCGGTCGATCTCCTCGTCGCTGGCCATCACCCGCTGGGCGAGGGCGATGTCGCGATTGATGAGGGCCGTGATCGCCTTCGAAAAAGCCTCCTCGACCAGCGTTCCCACGCGGAGGATCTTCTCCTTGAGCTGGTCGATCTGCCGTTCGATGTGCTTGGTCATTGCTGTGGCGGCGCGGCATTCAGCCGAACCGACCCGTCACGTAGGCCTCGGTCTCGCGCAGGATCGGCTTCGTGAAGATCTCGGTCGTGGGCCCATATTCGATGAGCCGGCCGAGGTACATGAACGCCGTGTAGTCGCTCGTGCGACTGGCCTGCTGCATGTTGTGGGTGACGATGAGCACGGAATATCGTCCGCGGAGTTCCTGGATCAGGTCTTCCACCTTGCCTGTGGCGATCGGATCGAGCGCGGAGCACGGCTCGTCGAGCAGGAGCACTTCCGGCTCGGCCGCGATCGCCCGGGCGATGCAGAGCCGCTGCTGCTGGCCGCCCGAGAGCCCCAGGGCGCTGTCGTGGAGCCGGTCCTTCACCTCGTCCCAGAGCGCCGCCCCGCGCAGGCTCAGTTCACAGACCTCGTCGAGCACGGCCCGGCTGTTCTCGCCGTCGATCCGCAGCGCATACACGACGTTTTCGTAAATGCTCATCGGAAATGGATTCGGCTTTTGAAACACCATGCCCATCCGCTTGCGCAGCTCGATCACGTCCATCCGCGGATCGTAGATGGAGTCGCCGGAGATCCGCATGTCGCCGGTGATCCGTACGTTCTGCACGAGATCGTTGAGCCGATTCACGCTCCGCAGCAGCGTCGACTTGCCGCAGCCGCTCGGACCCACGAGCGCCGTCACCTTGTTGTGGGGCACGGGCATCGTGATCGCATGCAACGCCTGCTTGCTGCCATACCACAGATTGAAGCGGTCGATCTCCAGCACCGGCGTCTCGGCCAGCACGCGGTCGTGCACTTCGGCGGCGACCTCGCGGCCGGCCGCCACAGCGAGCAGCCGGTCGGCCGGTGGATCGCCGGCCGGGGCGCGGCTGCCCTGGGATCCGGCGGGTGAACTGTCGGTGAATACCTGCATAGCAGAGTGACCTCAAGCCAATGATACAGCAAAGGGATCGGCCGCTCAAAACTGCTGCATCACGTAGTGCCGCTTGAGCCGCGACCGCAGCCAGATCGCCGCCACGTTCAAGAGCGC
>JBMLMS010000382.1:0-4215 GCA_049243925.1 Pirellulales bacterium | reverse complement strand
CGGCGTATTTGACCAGCGGAGCCATCTTCACGCGAACACCCGGCATCGTGCCGTTGTTCGCTTGGCCGACCTCCGTCGGCTGGTGATCAACCGGGCCTCCGGCCCTGACGGAGAGCGTGTGGGAGACGGGCTTTGCCCGGCGACCGTAAGCCGGAGCCGACGCCGGGACGGCGGCGACGGCGCGACACTCGCCAGGCGCAGCGCAGGCAAATCCGAGTGAGCCGAAGCCTGGAGGGCGAAGGTGAACGTCCGGCGACGGGATATGGGGAGCCCGAAGCCGGCGCGCAACCCAACGCTCCGAACGTCCGGCGAGACGGTACGGGGCTGCCCCGAGCCAGTTCGGGCGCCCTGAGACAAAGAGAGACAGGCTGAAGCCTGTCCTACACTGGTGCGATCTTGCCGGCGCGTTCGAGCCAGGCGATGACGTCGGTGGCGAGATCGTCCGGCCGGCGGGCCGCCGAGTCGACGACGAGTTCCGGAGTGAGCGGCTCTTCGTAGGGGTCGTCGATGCCGGTGAAGCCCTTGATCTCGCCGGCACGGGCCTTCTTGTAGAGGCCCTTCGGGTCGCGGCCCTCGCATACTTCCAGTGGCGCTTTCACGTAGACCTCCACGAAATCGCCGGTGGGCAGCATGGCCCGGACGGCGTCGCGGTCGCGGCGGTAGGGGCTGATAAAGGCCGTGAGCGTGATCGTGCCGGCCTGGGCGAAGAGCTCCGCCACCGCGCCGATGCGGCGGATGTTTTCCTCGCGGTCTTGCGGGCCGAAGCCGAGGCCGAATCGCCGGGCGAACTCCGCGCCGTGCCGCGGCTCCAAGAGGGCCGGCGCCGCATTCAGACCCAGCCGCACGTTGTCGCCGTCGAGCACGAAGGTGCGGCAGCCTCGCTCGAAGAGCTTCCGATCGACGGCGTTGGCGAGCGTGCTCTTGCCGCAGCCGGAGAGCCCCGTGAACCACAGCACGCAGCCCTTGTGGCCTGCGGCCCGCTCGCGGTCTGTGCGGGTCACCGCGTGGGCGTGCCAGCGAACGTCGACTGTCTCGGCGGGCGTGCTGCCAGGTGCCATCGTGTCACTCCCAGCCGTCGAGGATGACGGCGCTCTTGAATCGCCGGGCCTGCTCACCCGGCACGTTCCGCTCGAGTTCGAGCTCGATCGTGTCGCCCGGACCGTGCCGGCCGACCTGTTCGGTGAGTGACTCGAAATTCGCCACCGGACGACCATCGATCGCCACGACCACGTCGCCGATCTGGAGGCCAGCTTTCCCCGCAGCCGAGCCTTCTTGCACGTGCGTGATCACACACGGGCCCACCATCGGTTGACCGGCGACGCCGAGCTTGCCCCCCTTGCGCACGTCGATCCGGGTGGCGGGCAGCTTCGCCGCCAGCGCGGCGAGCTGATCGTCGGCGATTCCTGTACCGAAGAGTTGCACCGACTCGACGCCTCGGAGGCGGCCCAGGGCGGCCACGGCGGCAGCGTCGAGCGGCACTCCGAACGCCCCGACGAGACGCACCCCCTGCAGCCTCGAGAGCAGCCGAAGATCCTCCGACGTGCCGCGCCAGCGGGCATTGAGCGTGACCTGCAAGCCGCGGTGCCCGCTCGCCAAAAACCCCTCCGTGATCACGGCGCCGAGCGACTCGAGCTTTTCTCGGGCCGCCTCGGTCATCCCACGATGGTGGAAGTCGAGTGCACCGGTGACGAGCCCCGACACGGCCGAGTCGGGCCCCTCGGCGATCGCTTCGAGCAGCTTCTCGGCATCGCCCGCGAGCAGCTCGTCGTCGCTGGCGAGAAACCCCCGCACGATATCGAGCGCGCGGGTCGCCACCTCGAGGTCGTCGCGGAGGACCGCGGCCCCGAGCGACTCGAGAGCCGGCCGGCCCGCAGCGGCCAGACTACGGCTGGCGGCTTCCCGCTGGGCGAACTGTTCGGCGCCGAGCTGGTCGATCCATGCGGCGATCTCAGGCTCCGTGGCGGGCTCAGCGGCCGCGATGAACACCGGCGCGCCGACGAGCGACAGGGCGATCGCGAGGCGGAAACAGTCGTGCATGCGGGCATCCGACGGGGGGTTTGTGCCGAATATACCAGCCGACCACGACGACGTTTTCCCGCGGCTACACTTCCTAGAGTCCTTCTGCTCCTTCGCCCTGCCAGCCCGCGGCCATGACGCTCCCGCTCGTTCTCGATCGTGCCCCGCGGCCTCCGCTGCCCGCCACGCGGGCGGAGATGCTCGCCCGTGGCTGGGACGAGGTCGACGTGGTGTTTGTCTCGGGTGACGCCTACGTCGATCATCCGAGCTTTGCCAACGGCCTGCTCGCGCGGCTCCTGGAGGCTGCCGGATTTCGCGTCGCCGTGCTCGCCCAGCCCGACTGGCAATCGTGCGAGCCGTGGCGGCAGTTCGGCCGGCCGCGGCTGTTCTTCGGCGTGTCGGCGGGCAACATGGATTCGATGATCAACCACTACACGGCGAACAGGAAGGTTCGCAACGACGACGCCTATTCGCCGAACGGCGAGATCGGCCGGCGGCCCGACCGGGCCACGCTCGCCTACTGCCAGCGGTCGCGCGAGGCGTTTCCCGGCGTGCCGGTGGTGGCCGGCGGCGTGGAGGCGAGCCTCCGGCGACTGGCCCACTACGACTACTGGAGCGACACCGTCCGCCGCTCGATCATTCTCGACTCGAAGGCCGATCTCGTCGTCTTCGGGATGGGCGAGCGGACGATCCTCGACGTGGCCCTGGGCCTCGCGGCGGGCAAGACCGTGAAAGACCTCCGCGGCCTGCGCGGCATCGCCTATCGGCTCGGTGCCAGCGAGCCGCCGCCGGCGGGCTCCGACACCCTCGAGCTCCCTGCCTACGAAGCGGTCGCCACTGACAAGCTCGCCTTCTGCGAGATGACGCGGATTTCGCATCTCGAGACAAACCCGCACAACGCCCGGCGGCTCGTCCAGCGGCACGGCCGCGAAGCGGTGGTTGTGAATCCGCCCGCCCTGCCCCTCGAACAAGACGAGATGGACCAGGTCTACGGCCTGCCCTTCACCCGCCGGCCGCATGCCTCCTACGGATCCGCGCGGATCCCGGCCTTCGAGGTCGTGGAAAATAGCGTGCAGATCATGCGCGGCTGCTTCGGCGGCTGCACATTTTGCTCGATCACGGCCCACGAAGGCCGGATCATCCAGAGCAGGAGCCAGGATTCGGTGATCACCGAAATCAAGCTCGTGGCGAAGCAGCCCGGCTTCAAGGGCACCGTGTCGGACATCGGCGGCCCCACGGCCAACATGTATCAGATGCGGTGTTCCCGGCCCGAGGTCGAGGCGAAATGCCGCCGGCTCTCCTGCGTGCACCCCACCGTCTGCAAGCTCTTGGGCACCAATCACGGCCCGCTCAAGAGCCTCATGCGCGAGGCGCGGAGCGTGGAGGGCGTCAAGCGGGTGCTCGTGGCCAGCGGCGTGCGGATGGACCTCGCCCGCCGCGATCCCGAATATCTCCAGGAGCTCGCCGAGCACCACGTCGGGGGTCACTTGAAGGTGGCGCCGGAACACACCGATCCCGAGGTCTTGAACCTCATGAAGAAGCCCTCGGCCGACGACTATGTCGAGTTCGACAAGGCCTTCAAGGCGGCCAGCCGCCGCGTCGGCAAGAAGCAATTCACGGTGCCCTACTTCATCGCCAGCCATCCCGGCAGCGGTGTCGAGGAAATGATCGATCTCGCGATCTTCCTCAAGCGCAACAGCTACAAGCCCGACCAGGTGCAAGACTTCATCCCCAGCCCTTTCGACATCGCCGCCTGCATGTATTACACGGGCCTCGACCCGATGACGAAGGAGCCCGTGAAAGTCACGAAGGGGCTGAAAGATCGGCGGATGCAGCGGGCCCTGCTCCAGTTTTTCAAGCCGGAAAACTACTTCGAAGTCCGCCGGGCCCTGGAGCAGGCCGGCCGGCAGGACCTGATCGGCTCCGGCTGCGACTGCCTGATTCCCGATCGCCCGCCGAAGGAAGCCCTCGACAAGAAGCGCCGCGAAGCGACGCGGGCGTTCACCGAAGAAACCTCCGGCGACCATATCAGAGGCGGGCCCGCCACGGCCCGCGCTGAGCGAGGCGGCCGCAAGCAGCGGCGTCCCCGCAAGTCGATCGGCTATCGGCCAGAGCGCGGAAAGTAACTGCGACTCTTCCTTCACTCGCCGGCTTCGGGCTCCCCATATCCCGTCGCCGGACGTTCGCCTCCGCCCTCCA
>JBMLMS010000381.1:0-1855 GCA_049243925.1 Pirellulales bacterium | reverse complement strand
GGGCCTCGAACGCGGCCCCGGAGCTTTCCATCCAGCCGACGAGCAACCGCAGGGCATCAGGCGACGTGATCCCGAGGTAGTCGCCCACGAGCAGCCGGATCCGGGCCCCCGCGGCGATCGCACTAAAAAGCCCCTCGCGAACGTGGTCGAGGCCGGAGGTCTGAACGAACGACGCGAGCAGGTCGATCTCGCTCGCGCCTGGGAGCCGGTCGGCGAGCCGCGGCCAGAGGGGGCGATCGGGGCCGGTGGTGAGCGAGAGCCGGGGGCCGCCTTGTAGCGGCAGGTTGGTAACCTGCCGTGCAGCATGTGCAGATTGCCAATCTGCACCTACGGGGAGAGTGTGCCGCACCGCCAGGTAGTTCCCCTTCTCCGGAATCACATGCCGCACGCCGCCGCGGGGGTCGGGCATGTCGCCGGCATACCGCGGGATCACGTGCACATGCACATGCGGCACGGTCTGGCCGGCGGCAGCCCCGGCGTTGAAGCCCACGTTGTAGCCATCGGGCTTCGGATCGAGCCGCCGATCGAGCAGCTTTTTCACCTCGCCCACGAGCTCCATCACCGCCGCCTGCTCGGCGGCCGTGCAGTCGAAGTAGGTCGGGACGACACGCCGCGTTATCACGAGCACATGCCCAGGCGTCACCGGAAACGAATCGAAGATCGCGAAGGCGAGACCATTCGCGCAGAGCCACTCGGCCTCGGGGATGCCCGAGAAGGGCGAGGGAGACGGTGAACGGGCATCCGGCCGCATGCCGGCAGTGTACGAACCACCGGGACAACCTTGGTCCGGGGGGCTCCAGATAGAATGAATCGAGTTCGATCAGAACCAGCAGAACGCTTGACACAAAACTGAACGGCCGTATACTTCTCAGAGTCATTGCCAAGTAGCCGCAGGCGGCGGTTTCGGCCGGGAGCATCAACCATGTCGATCTCGTTTGAACTGCCGGTGGTCGTCGAGGAGCAACTCCGACGGGACCATGCCGACCTCGATGTCGTGGCAAAGGAAGCCGCGCTGATTGAGCTCTACCGCCAGGGTCGCATCACCCAACACCAACTGGGCCTGTCGCTCGGCAAGTCGCGTTTCGAGGTCGAGGAACTTCTGAAGCGGCATAAGGTGACCGAGGATCTCGATACCGCAGAACAGGTGGCCGAGCAAATCGCGATTCTTCGTCGGCTGCTCGGTTCATGAAGGTCGTCACCGACGCTTCCCCGCTCAACTATCTCGTGCTGATCAACGCCGAGCACGTGCTGCCAAAGCTTTTTGGCGAAGTGCTGGTGCCAGCGGCAGTTATCCAAGAACTGACGCACGTTCGAACACCCACGAAAGTGCGGGAATGGTTGTCTGCACCGCCGACGTGGCTTCGGGTGTTCACAACTGCAGACGGATTGCCGGATGAAAAACTTGGGCCAGGCGAGTCGGCCGCGATCGCGCTCGCAATCGACGTGGCTGCCGATGCACTCTTGATCGACGAACGCGACGGCACGGGCGTAGCCCGCCGTCTCGGAATCAAGACGGTGGGGACCCTGGCCACGCTCGTGATGGCAGCTGAAAAAGGAGCGGTGAACTTGGACGAGGCGTTCACTGCGCTTAGATCCACATCATTCAGGGCGACGCCGTCGCTCTTGGGTGCGTTGCTCACACTCGACAAAGAGCGCGGCGAGCAGCGTCGATCGTAAAACGCAGTCTCGTCACCCTCGGCCTCATCGCGGCAGTGTACGAACCACCGGGACAACCTTGGTCCGGGGTAGAATCGAGTCGTCAGCCAGGCATTGACACAGTAAGCACACGCATGCCCACTCCCAAAACCATGTCCGTCGACATTCCCGCCGAGCTGGCACCGTTCGTGGAGCGATT
>JBMLMS010000380.1:0-4930 GCA_049243925.1 Pirellulales bacterium | reverse complement strand
AGCGGCACGATGCCGGGTGTTCGCGTGAAGATGGCTCCGCTGGTCAAATACGCCGTCTCAACGGCAGGGGTAACCCCTCGCCTCCCCGTCTGGAAGCCCGAGGCGTGAGCCGAGAGGATGCCCCGGCTGCGCACTTCCACGCGTTTTCCCTTCGGCTTACGCCTCGGGCTTCAGTTGAGGAGGCTTCGGGCTCCCCGTGTCCCGCTCGCCGGCGTAGCTGACCAGCGCAGGCAGGATGCCGGAGCGCAGGCAGGTCCGAGCGAGTGGAGCCCAGGATGGGCGCAGCGAGCGTCCGGCGACGGGATATGGGGAGCCCGAAGCCGGCGCCCGGCGTGGTTACGATGCAGGATCAATCTCATCCAGCAACACGAGTGCACGCGGGAGCGTGGAGTCGATCACGCGCGAGATGGCGATCACGAAGCCGACGGGGCCGTCGCGCCAGCCGCCCTGCAGGACGTAGCTCTTGAGGAAGTTCGAGGCGCCGCGGGCCGGGAGCGTCCACGGACTCACTCGCTGGCCCTTGGCCCGCATGATGCCAGCCTTGAGCCGGGCGTAGCGCACCGAACGGGCGATCACGTCGGCACAGTCGGTGAAGCTGTGGTGCAGGATCGAGCCCGGCAGGAGCCGCGCCGCGGTAGGGGCTTCCACCTGCTCGTGTACGGGGAGCGGAGAGAATTCTGCGTGCCGGCGGTGGAAGAGCCGGACCACCGTTTCACGCCCCCAGGGGCCGTGCCGCACCTCGCGCTGGCCCACGAACGTGCGGCGGCGGAAGGCGTAGCAGGCCCGGGGGTCGGCGAGGTCGAGGGCCTGGACGGCGGCCGCGGCCTCTTCGTCGAGCATCTCGTCGGCATCGAGCGAAAGGATCCAATCGTGGGCGGCGAGGTCGACGGCGCGGCGTTTTTGCGGGCCGTAGCCGAGGAAGGGCTGATGCTCCACGCGGGCTCCGGCCGCGTGGGCGATCGCGAGCGTGTCGTCGGTCGAGCCCGAGTCGAGCACGAGCCGCTCGGTGCAGAAGGCGAGGCTCGCGAGTGTGGCAGCCAGATGCCGCCCGGCATCGCGGGTGATGACGACGGCCGACAGCGCCGGGCGATTGCCCGTCATGAGGTCGGCCCGTCGGGCGAGGCTGCTGCAGCAGAATCAGCGGGTAAATCCGCCTCGAGCAGGAGCGGGAATTCGAGCGTGAAGGTGCTCCCCGCACCGAGGATGCTTTCGGCGCGGATGTCGCCGTCGTGTTCGCGGAGGATCTTGCGGCTCACCGTGAGGCCGAGCCCCGTGCCCCGCGAGCCTTTCGTCGACACGAACAGATTGAAGATTTCGCCGAGGGTCTCGGCGGTCATCCCCTCGCCGTTGTCGGCGACGACGATCCGTACGAGGCCGGCCGGCCGGTCGATCTCGACCCGAATGTCCACGCGCGGGTCGGCCCTATTTTCGACCGCGTCGAGCGCGTTGGTGACCACGTTGAGCACGGCCCGCGAGATGCCCTCGGGGTCGAAGACGACTCGGGGCAGATCGGCAGGGGGCGTCCAGCCGATCGTGATATTCGTATCGGCGGCCCTCTGCTCGACGGTTTCGACGATGTCGGAGACCAGGGCCACGAGGTCGGTGGGTACCGGATCGGGCTCCCGTTCCTTGCTGAAGGAGAGCATGTCCATCACGAGTGACGAGATCTTGCCCTGGTTGCGGCCCACGATGTCCCAGCCCTTGCGCACCACGGCGAAATCGTCGTTCTCCAGGCCCATGTCGACGAGGTAGCCGCCTCCCTTGATGCCCTGGAGGATGTTCTTGATGTGGTGCGAAAGCGTGGCGATCGTCTGGCCGACCGCCGCCAGCCGCTCCGACTGCACCATCGCGGAGTAGTAGGTGGTGTCTTCGACGGCGAGAGCGGCCTGGTGGCCGATGGCGATCATGAGCTTCAGGTGCTCGTCGCTGAACCGCCGCTGGCCCGCCTCCAGCGACTCGGCGAGCGGCACCATCGTGTCGACGTACATCACGCCGACGGTGTCGTAGCGGCCCTGCATCGGCACGCAGATCGCTTCCCGCACGCCCGTGCGCACCACGCTGTGGCCAGACGCGAAGCGATCGTCGTCCTGGGCGTCGCTCGTGAGCACGCCTTCGCGTCGCTCGAGCACGTAGTCGAGGATCGTGCGGCTGATCGCCATCGACGTCGTGTCGCCGGCACGACGGTCGCGGCGGGCCTTCGTCTGGAGCTGCCGCGTCTCGGGGTCGAGCAGCATGATGCAGCCGCGGTCGGCTTCGATCCACTCGAACACGAGCTGCAGGATCCGGCCGAGCAGTTCGTCGATGTCGAGGGTGTGGCTGGCGGCGAGCGCCGTCCGATACATCACCTGCACGTTGCTGCGGGCCCGGGCGAGCCAGCGGTTCTGCGTGTCGTCGGGCATGAAGGCCGCGACCACCCCTTCATCTTCGCGCATGGTGCGCACGATTCGTGAGCCGTCGGCATTGTTCGTGGGAGCGACGATGTCGACCAGGCCGATCACCCGCTCGTCGTCGCGATCCTTTGAATACACCATCACGGTGCGGCCGATCTGGATCTGATCGCCGCTGGTGAGGTCGGCCCGTTCGACCTTGCGGTTGTTGACGTAGGTGCCGTTGGAGCTCTTCAGATCGCCCACCACGAACCGGCCTTCGACCCGGCGGATCTCCGCGTGCCGCCGGGAGACCTCGTTGTCGTCGAGCTGCACGAAGTTGCCCGACTCACGCCCAATAGTGATCGCCCCCTCGTGTGCCGCGAGGTCGTAGCGGGCGCCGCGATTGCGGCCTTGGATGACGTACAGCGAAGACACTGAGGGGGAGACTCCTGGCACCGCGTGAGAAAGCCCACGCTAGCCCGAAGTTTGGCACAGGCGACGGCCGCCGGGAAGCGCTTAGAATGGAAGCACTCTTGGCAATGAGGTATCCAGTGACAAATACGGCACGCATGGCACGGTGGACCTTCGCCATCCTGGCGATCGCGATGGCGGAACGTGGCCGTGCCACTGGCGCGGAGCCCCGGCCCGACGGGGCAGTGGGCCGTGCCCAGCTCGAGACGCGTCTGCGGGCGGCCTGCGAATGGCTCGCCGCGCCCGACCGCGAGGGGCGTGGGCCAGGCACCACGGGCATCGAGCAGGCCGCCGACTGGGTGGCAGGGCAATTCGCCGCGGTCGGGCTCGACACGACCGTGGTCGGCGAAGCCCCTTTTCAAAGGTTTCCCGTCACGCTCGAGGCGAAGCTCGGGCCCGCGGGCGATAATACGGCCGAGATCGTCGGCCCTCCGGGGCCGGATGGCACGCGCACGGTGCGGCCGCTCGAGCTCGGCAAGGATTTCACGCCCCTCGCGGCGGGTGGGTCGGGCCCGTTCGACCTGCCGCTCGCGTTTGCCGGCTACGGCATCACGGCTCCCAAAGAAGGCTACGACGACTATGCGCCTCTGGGATCCGCCGGTGCCAAGGGAGCAGCTGTGATCGTGCTCCGCCAGGAGCCGCAGAAAGACGATCCGCACAGCGTGTTCGACGGCAATCAATCCTCGCAATACGCGGCGCTTACTCGCAAGGTGGCGAACGCCTCGGAGCACGAGGCGGGCGGCCTCGTGTTCACGAACGACGCCTCCGACAAGGACGACGCCTTGATGGCGTTTGAGCGGGCTGGCGACGGCTCGGAACGCCGGACGATGCCCGTGCTTCACGTGCGTCGCAGTGTCATCGAGCCGCTCGTCGCCGAGGCGCTCGGCCGCGACCTGCCCGCGCTCGAACGGGCGATCGACGAGAAGCTCGAGCCACAGGCGGCCGCACTCGACGGCTGGCGGGTCCGTGGCCGCGTGACGATCGACCGCAAGGATGCCGATTCGCGCAACGTGCTCGCGATCTTGCCCGGCACGGACGGCAAAGAGACGGTCGTGCTCGGCGCCCACTACGATCATCTGGGCTTCGGCGGCGTCAATTCCGCGGCCCCCGGAGAGACGGCCGTGCATCATGGCGCCGACGACAATGCCAGTGGCACGGCGATGCTCGTGGAGGTGGCGCGAATCCTGGCTGCCGAAGGTCCTTTTCCGCGCACGATTCTGTTCGCGGCGTTTTCCGGGGAGGAGCGGGGCCTGCTCGGCAGCGCTCATTACACGGCCAATGCCGCCATCCCTCTCGCCGACACGGCCGCCATGGTGAATCTCGATATGGTCGGCCGGCTCGACGCCGACAAAGTCATCGTGCACGGCACCGGCACGGGCAGCGGCCTCGAAACACTCGTCGATCGGCTTGTGGCAGCCCACGGGTTCGAGGCGGCGAAGGAGCCGGGCGGCTTCGGGCCGAGCGATCATTCGAGCTTCTACGCCCGCAAGATTCCCGTGCTGCATCTGTTCACGGGCTCACATTCCGACTACCACCGCCCGACCGACACCGCCGACAAGCTCAACTACGCCGGCATGGTGCGGCTCACGCGGCTCGTGGCCGACATCGTGAAGGAACTCGCCACGGCGCCCGAGCGGCCGGCCTACGTCGAAGTCGCCTCGAAAATGTTCGCCCGCGGCGGCGACCGGCCTTATTTCGGCAGCATCCCCGACTTTGGCAAGCCGGGCAAAGGCTACGCGATCACCGGCGTCACGAAAGACTCCCCCGCCGCCCGCGGCGGCCTCCAGGGTGGCGACGTCATCATCCGGCTCGGCGACAGTGCCGTGACGGGCCTCGAAGACTTCGACAGCGCCCTGCGCAAACACAAGGCTGGCGACACGATCCCCGTCGTCGTGCAGCGGGCGGGCGCCGAAGTAAAGCTTGACGTCATCCTCGCCGCGCCGAAGTAGCCGTGGGGCGACCGTCTCGGTCGCCATCGGTGAGGTCGCCCAATCCAGCTTCGGGCTCCCGATATTCCGCTTGCCCTCGTTTTGCTCAATCCGGCTCGGGGTTACCCCGTACCGTCTCGCCGGACGTTCGCCTTCGCCCTC
>JBMLMS010000379.1:0-5258 GCA_049243925.1 Pirellulales bacterium | reverse complement strand
TCACTCGGACCTGCCTGCGCTGCGCCATCCATGGCTTCGCTGGTCAGCTACGCCGTCTCCGGGACACGGGGAGCCCGAAGCCTCCTCAACTCGTAGGCGCGGGGAACTTTCGGCGGAGACGGTCGGTGCGATGCGGAAGAGCCGACGGGCAGATACGCGGCTTCCACCAAGCGCATCACCACAGTTGAGACTGGACGAGCGATCGCCCTCGGCGATGGAGCAGCGTGCCGCCGACTCCGAATGCGGGTAGTTAACGCCTGTCCTCTAGTGCACTCACGTGCCGGGGAGGGGGCGGCTGACGGGCTGGGCGGGGGCCGAGCCGAGACCCGGGAGGCGGGGAGCACCGCCGGCGCCGCCGAGCTGGTCGAGGTCGAGGAAGCGGGCGTCGTCGACGTCCACGCGGTTGAGCGCTCGCCAGTAGAGGATCTTGCCGGCCGATGCGCTCGACATCGGTGCGCCCACCTTGACCTGCCGGAAGAGCTGCGCGTCGCTGCGGCCGTCGCCCTCGAACACGAGCAGATCTTTGGCCTCGCTCCAGCTGAGGCGGGCGCTTCTGGCCGTGAACGACTCGCCTTCCACGAGCACGTTGCCCCCGGCCATGAGCTCGAGGCTCGCCCGCCGCTGGCCCGGAGGCGGCGGCGCCTGTGCCACGCCGAGCACATCGCTCGTGATCGCCACCGCCCGTGGTGCAAGGCCGCCCGGGGCGTGTGGGTCGAGCGCGTCGCCCCAGCCGGCCACCGGACCCCAGATCGCCTCCACTCGCTGGTGAAACTCCATCTGCCGGCGGTTCATATTGCCGCGCAGCCCCTTCTGAAAATCGACGCCGAGATACGTGAGCTCGTCGGGCCGTGTCGGCGGGGCCGCCGCAGCGGGCTGGCCCGGCGTGGCCACCGCCGGCATCGCCAGTGCCGGCCCCTGCCCGAATCGGGTGCTCGTGAGCCTGCCGGGACCGGTGCCCGACACGTCGCCCGTCGTGCGGTCGAGCACGAGGTCGCGCACGAACAGTTTTTCAAGCGACCGCGAGCCGTCGGCAGCCGCAGACTGGCTCTCGATCTTCACGCCGCTCCCGCAGGCAATCCGCGCCACATCGGCCCGCGGCGCGCCGCGCTGCATCCCCTCGGCGCTGAAGTCCATCGGCTGCGTGAACACGACGTCGAGCGACCCGGCCTGCAGCGCCGTCGCCCCGCTCGTCGTCGTCACCCGATCGACGAACCGGGCGGTCTGCCCGTCGAAGTCCATCCGTCCCTGCCACGCCACGACGAGCCGGCCGGCGGGAGTGCCGGCGGCCGGAGCCACTGGTGGCGCGGCCCCACCGATCATTCCCAGCGATTCAAACCCGCTCGCGGCGCTCGTCATCGGCAGTCCGAGCGTGCCGGCCCCGTCCACGAGCAGACGGTTGCGGCCGCGATCGAACTCCACAAGCGGCCCTTCGAGGTCGAGCCCGCGGCCCTGCACCTTCGCCGGCCGCCCCGAAACCACGGCCCGCGCATCGAACCGCGTGGGCCGAGAGAGCTGCAGCTGATCCCCCGCGATCGAGAGCCCGGGCTCGGCCGGTGCTGCTGCCGCCAGCCCGCGCGGCTCCTCGACGAGAAGCACCTGATTCTCGAGCGAGATCTCCTCGATCTGATTGTTGCCAGGGGCCATGCTGATGAGCCCGCGCACGAGCCCACCGGTCGCGATCATCTTGCCCCGCGTGGGCGGCGCGGGATCGGCGGGCTTGGCCGGCACGACGGCCTGCGGGGGTGCCGCCGCCACCGCTGGCGTGGCAGTGGACTGAGCCGGCACGAGCCCCGGAGCCGGTGTCGGGGCCGCTGCCGCCACGTGCTTGAACCACAGCTCCATCCGCTCGGTGCGTGCCGTGAGGGGTTCGGTGTCGATCTCCACCAGGCCGCGAGCGAGCATCCGCGTGGGCTTCACGCCGGCGAGGGCCGGGCCAGCGGCACCCGCCGGCCGTGACGCGGCGGGCATGCCGCGCTCGACGTCGAGCCAGAGATGCATTTCGGCGGCGCTGAGCCGGCCCTGCCCCTCGATCGTCACGTCGGCCTCGCCTGCGAGCGACGCAACATGCCCCGCGCCGTCTGGCCGCATTCTCAGCCATTTCTGCCAACGGGCCTGCACTGGTGGTGATCCCGGCGACCGCGTCGCGAGCACGCCAGGGCCGACGGCCATCAAGGAGCCCGGATCGCCCGGCGGGCCGGGGCAATAGTCGATCGAGCGGGCCTGCATCTCGGAGCCCTGCACGACGAGCGACACCGGCTCCTCGCCATCGAGGAGAATGCGGCGGGTGGCGATCTCGTAGCCGAGCCTGGCCCCCTTCGCTTCGAGCTCGGCCGCGGTCGACCGGGCGATCACGGGTGTGCCGCGGGCCTGGATCTCCACCGGCTTCAGTCCGCCGCCAGTGGCTCCCCGGCCGGGCTCGGCCTCACCCCGCGCGAGCATGATCGCGAGCAGGTCGCACGACAATTGATCGGTTGCTCCGCCCGCCGCGGTGCGCACGACCTCGACCTTGTCTTCACAGGTGATCACGTTGGCCGACACGTTCATGCACAGGGCCCCGCGGCAGCTCACGAGCACCGGAGGCTGTTCGGCTGCGGCGCCGGTGGTGCCCGTCACCGCCGGCCGCGGCGCATCCGGCCCCGAGAGCAGCCCGCCCGAGAATCCTTCGAGCCGCATCCGCACGTCGCGATCGAGCCGGATCGAATCGACACCGCCGATGTTCGGCCCGCTCATCCCCGGCCCCCCGCCCCCGGCCTTGGGAAGCAGGGCTGCGACGAGCCCCCGGCCGCTGCCCGTCGAACGGCCGTAGCGAAACTGCACTATCTCGGTGGTACAGATCTCGAGTTCCGCCAGCTCGACATCGCGGGTCACGATCTCGATCTCGTCGTCGGCGTCGGGCCCGGTGGGCGTGCCGCGGATCGTGACCTGCCCGCGGAGGCTGCCCCCCACGAGCTTCGCAAGCCGGCCCTGCCGGAGGTCGAGCGGTTCGTCAAACTCGAGCACCGCGCCCTGCGGAGCCCGCAGCACGACCGTGCGACCGGGCCCGCCCTCGTCGGCCGAACGGTTGCGATCGGAGAGCATCACGAGCGTGCAGGGCACGAGGTTCACGCGGCCGTCCGGCAGCGAATGGTATTGCTTGAAGAGCAGCCGCATCTGCCGGCTCTCGAGCACGATCGGATCATCGCGCTCCCACGAGCCTTCGGGAAACACGTCGCCCAGGGCCGCGAGCCGTTTGTCGGCGCGGGCCCGGATGGCGGCCGCCTGCTCCGGCGAGAGCTCGAGCGCGGTCGCCGTGTCCGCGACCCGCGGCTCCACCCAGGGCACGATCGCGAGCCGGTAGAACCCCGCTGCGGAAAGCGCGATGAGGAACACCCGCAGCGTGCGTCCGAGGCGATGTTCCATGGGGGCCGCCTGGTTCCGGTTCGTCAGGCCGCGGTCGGCTGATAACGGCGCACGATCGCATCCCAGCTGCCGCGAGCCTTGAGCAACTGCTCGATCACCTCGCGCACGGCCCCCTGCCCGCCCGGCAGCCGCGTCACGATCGCCGCCGCCTCGATCACCTCGGGGCAGGCGTTCGCGACGGCCACGCCCACGCCGCACCGCATGATCACGGCGAGGTCGGGAAGGTCGTCACCGATGAAGGCCGTCTCGTCCCACGTCACGCCACACTCCGCCAAGACCGCCGCGGTCGTCTCGAGCTTGTCCTCGACCCCCTGCTTGACGATCCCGATTCCCAGCTCCTCGGCCCGCAGCTGCACGACGCGGCTCGCCCGGCCGGTGACGATGCCCGTGCGGCCGCCGGCCCGCTGCCAGAGCCGAATGCCGAGGCCGTCGCGAATGTGAAACGTCTTCTGCTCGATCCCCTCGTTCGTCCACGTCACGCCGCCTTCCGTGAGCACGCCGTCGACGTCGACGAGCAGCAGCTTCACCTGCGCGAGCCGCTGGTGCAGGGCGTCGTGGAGATTCGCGGCGGTGGGCATGTCGCACCGTGTCTTTCGGCCGGCTCAGGCGGCTGCCGGGGCCGGCACGGAGGGGCTGGTGAGGGGAAGCTCGAGCATCTCGGGCGGCACCATGCCGACGAGATCGACGATGTCGAGCAGACCGGCCACGCGGCCCGTCTCGTCGACCACCGGCAATTCGCTCAACCGCCGCGCTTCGAGCAGGGCCAGCGCGTCGCGCAGCCGCGTGCCGAGCGCGACGGTCGTGGGCCGGGCGGTCATCACGCCGCCGATCGGATGGTCGAGCGCGGCATCGTTGCGCCGCTCGAAGAGGCGGGCCAGATCGCTGTCGGTGAAGATGCCGGCCAGCCGGCCGTCGTCGGCCACGATCATCACGGCGCCGGTCCGGCGGGCCGGGAGTGGCCGGGCGAACACGTCGCGCACGGTGTCGGTCGGCCGGGCCGTCCGGCACTGGGCGAAGGGCCGCATGGCGTCGTCCACGAGCATCAGCTGCCTGCCCAGACTGCCGCCCGGATGCCGGGCCGCGAACTCTTCGGACGTGAACTGTCGCAGGCGGCTCGTGACGAGGGCGAGCGCGTCGCCGAGGGCGAGCATGAGTGCGGTGCTCGTGCTGGGTGCGAGACCAAGCGCGCAGGCCTCCCGCACGCTGCCGGTCGGCACGACCACATCGGCAGCCCGACCGAGCGCGCTCTGCGTCGAGCAGGTGAGCGCCACGATCCGGATCTTGCGTGCCGCCACGTGCGGCAGAAGCCGCGTGATCTCCTCCGTCTCTCCCGACTGGGAGAGGGCGAGCACGACGTCGTCGCGCCGCAGCGCCCCGAGGTCGCCGTGCATCGCCTCGGCGGGATGCAGGAAGTGGCTCGGCGTGCCGGTGGACGCGAGCGTGGCCGAGATCTTGCGGGCTACGAGCCCCGCCTTGCCGATCCCAGTCACCACGACACTGCCGGTGCATTCGGCGACGATCCGCACCGCGCGGGCGAACGCCGCATCGAGCGAGTCGGCCGACTGCAGGATCGCCTCTCCTTCGGCGCGCAGAATCTCACGGCCGTGCGCAACGAGGCCGGCGTCCGTCGGATCGGCGGAGGAGCGGGGAGCGTCCATGAGGGGCGGGACTATAGGGCGACTGGGCAACCCGCCGCAATGCAACTTTCCCGCCTCGTGGGACCGGCTTCGGGCTCCCCATATCCCATCGCCGGACGCTCGCTGCGCTGTGCAGGCGCCGGCTCGGGGTTACCCCGTACCGTCTCGCCGGACGTTCGCCTCCGCCCTCCAGGCTCCGGCTCACTCGGATTTGCCTGCGCT
>JBMLMS010000378.1:0-1165 GCA_049243925.1 Pirellulales bacterium | reverse complement strand
CGGCGCTGGCCTACTACGACGGCTACCGCCACGCCAGCCTGCCGGCCAACCTGCTGCAGGCCCAGCGCGACTACTTCGGCGCCCACACCTACGAGCGCACCGACAAGCCGGGCTCGTTCCACACCGAATGGCTCGACCTCCGGAGGCAGGCATGAACGGCTTTCTGCAAAATCTCTTCTCACTCTCCGGGAAGACGGCGGTGGTGGTCGGTGGCACGGGCGTACTCGGCGGCGCCATCGCCGACGGCCTCGCCCAGGCCGGTGCCTTCGTCGTGGTGGCCGGCCGCGGCGCCGATCGCGGCGCCGCCCGTGTCGATGCGATCAAGGCCGCCGGCGGCGACGGCACGTTTGTGAGCGTCGATGCGGTCGATCGGGCGAGCGTGAAGACCCTTCTCGACGCCACGATCCACGCCCGCGGCCGGGCCGACATCCTCGTGAACTGCGCCGGCGTGAACTCATCGGTGCCCTACTTCGAGATTCCTGACGACGACTACGACAAGGTGCTCGACACGAACCTCAAGAGCACCCACATCGGCTGCCAGGTCTTCGGCGCCCACATGGCGGCCAACTTTGCCGCCGGCACCGGCGGCGGCGCCATCCTGAACATCGGCAGCGTCTCGGCCGACAAGCCGCTCTCGAAGGTGTTTATCTATTCGGCGTCGAAGGCCGCCGTGCTCAACTACACGCAAAACGTGGCCCGCGAACTCGCCCCCAAGGGCGTGCGGGTGAACATCCTCTGCCCCGGCTTCTTCCCCGCCGAGCAGAACCGCAAGATCCTCTCGCCCGACCGCGTGGCCACGATCATGTCGAAAACGCCGATGAACCGCTTCGGCAACCCCGAGGAACTCATCGGCGCCGCGATCCTCCTCTGCGCCCCCGTGGCCGGCAGCTTCATCACCGGCACGAGCATCTACGTCGACGGCGGGTTCACCGGAATGAGCATGTAGGGGTCGTCGCGCGCGCTCCGGTTCGCGGCTACTTGTGCCCCGTCGCCGGACGTTCGCTGCGGGCCTCCAGCCCTCCGCTCACTCGACTCCGACTTCGCTGCGCCATCCATGGCTGCGCTCGTCTGCATACGCCGGCTCTCAGGGCGACAAGCAGCCCCGAACCTTCCCCAACGAAAGCCCGAGGCGTAAGCCGAGAGGATGCCCCGGTGGCGAAACACG
>JBMLMS010000377.1:0-2121 GCA_049243925.1 Pirellulales bacterium | reverse complement strand
AGGAGATGCTGCTCGAGCGGGCGCAGGTGATCGCCAGTGAGATCGATCGCGGCACGCTCGAGGCGGTGACCACCGCCCGGATCATGGCGCTCGCCGCTGAAGAGGGCCTCTTTGGCCGGCGGCAGGAGTCGCTCGCCTTCGCCCGCCGCGTGCTCGAGACATCGCCGCAATTCTAAGCCGCCTACTTCGGCTACGAGCCCGACGCCGACGGCCGCGATGCCGAGGCGGGCGCGAACGCGGAAAAACTCCCCCAGAAGGCGCTCGGCCCGGGCGGCCGGTTCATCCCGTATTGGTTTCGTAGCGCCGCCGAGTCGCAAAACATCGGCCTCGCGCCGCTCGTGCTCCTGGACGGCCTCTACTACGAAGGCTGCCGCGCCCGCTATCTCGACGCCTCGCAGCCCGACAAGGCGATGGTGACGGAGCCCTACGCCTATCAAGGAAAACTCATGGTGGAGCAGACGTTTCCGATCACGAGGAACGGCGCATTTCAGGGCGTGGCCGGCGTGGACCGCGATCTCGACGCCCTCGCCGCGAAGCTCCAAGCCCTCAAGGAGAAGCAGCGGCTCGCCGGCTGGCATGTGGATATCTTTCTCGTGAGCCGCCTCGGCAAGGTGATCGTGTCGACACTCAAGACGGCCGACCTCGCGGCCAAGCCGCTCGCCGAAACGCCGTATGCCAAAATTTTCGAGGGCTTTCATCGGGCGGCGACGCTCGACCGCGTGGTCCGCGAGGCCGACCCACTCACGGGCGAGGCCAGCCTGTTTGCCGCGGCGCGCGTGCCCACGGGGCCGTGGACCGTCGTGATGCAGATGGCCCGCGAGGACATTCTGGGCCGCGTGCGCCGGCCGCTGGCCTTGAGCGCCGTGATCGCCGGGGCCGGTATGGCGGGCGTGCTCGGCCTCTTGTGGTGGCTCACGAGTAGCCTCACGGGCCGGATCGGCCGGGCTGTGGAGGCGTCGCGGCGGGTGGCGGCGGGCGATCTCGCCGGGGCGATCGACATGCGCGGCGGCGACGAAACAGGCCAGCTCCTCCGCGACATCGGCGCGATGACGGCGAGCCTGCGGGGCATCGTGTCGCAGGTGAAGCAATCGAGCCTCGATCTCAACGCCACCGCCCGGCAGCTCTCCGTGGCAGGCCGGCAGCAGGAAAACGCGATCAACTCGCTGGGGGCGAGCACAAGCGAGGCGGCCGTGGCCAGCCGGCAGATCACCGTCACGGGCCAGGAGCTGCTCGGCACGATGGGCGAAGTGGCGGCCGTGGCGGCCGACACGGCCGATGTGACGGGCGCCGGCCGCGAGAATCTCGCCGGCATCGGTGAGACGATGGCCCATCTCGAGCAATCCACGGCCGACTTCTCCGACCGGCTGGCGGCGATCCGGCAGCGGGCCGAAGACATCAACATGGTGATCACCACGATCACGAAGGTGGCCGACCAGACAAACCTGCTCTCGATCAACGCCGCCATCGAGGCCGAGAAGGCGGGGCAGTATGGCCAGGGCTTCATCGTGGTGGCCCGCGAGATCCGCCGGCTCGCCGATCAGACGGCGGTGGCCACGCTCGACATCGAGCGGCTCGTGGAGCAGATGCAGCAGGCCGTGACGGCGGGGGTGGAGCAGATGGGCACGTTTGCTGGCGAAGTGAAGGAAGGCGTGGAGCGGGTGAACGCGATCAGCGCGCAGTTCTCCGACGTGATCGACAAGGTGCAGGGTCTGACGGGCCGGTTCGAGCACGTGAACGAGGGGATGAAGGCCCAGGCTTCCGGGGCCGCCCAGATCACCGAGGCCCTCGTGACGCTCACCGACGGCTCCCGGGCCGCGGCCGAGGCGCTCAAGGAGTTCAAAGACGCCTCGCAGCACATGGTGCGGAGCGTGGAAGGCCTCACCGACACCGTGAGCCGCTTCAATCTGGAGGACAACCTGTAGGACAGGCTTCAGCCTGTCAAAACGCGTCTTCCCCAACGGCACGCACGACAGGCTGAAGCCTGTCCTACTCCCCTGTCAATCTGGGCAAGCCCCGCCCTCCCTGCCGATTCCGGCCCATGTGCCGGAAATTCTCATGGTTCCGATGGCGGGGAGTCGATCACTCCTGACGATCATGCCGGTTTTTCGGCGCGGGGGCTTG
>JBMLMS010000376.1:0-3300 GCA_049243925.1 Pirellulales bacterium | reverse complement strand
ACGAGCGGCTCGTCGACACGCTGCTGGCGAGCCTCGAGTGGGGCGAGCACCGCGGCCGCCACTGGCTCGACTATGCCCGCTACGGCGACACGCACGGCATCCACATCGACAACTTCCGCGAGATGTGGACCTACCGGCAGTGGGTGATCAACGCCTTCAACCGCAACATGCCGTTCGACCGGTTCACGATCCTGCAGCTCGCCGGCGACCTCGTGCAGGATCACGGTCCTGCCGCCACGCCCGACCAGATACTCGACAACAAGATCGCCAGCGGCTTCAACCGCTGCAACATCACGACGAACGAAGGCGGAGTGATCGCCGAGGAATACGCCGTGCTCTACACCCGCGACCGCACGGAGACGACGTCGGCGGTGTGGCTGGGCCTCACGACCGGCTGCGCCGTCTGCCACAACCACAAGTTCGACCCGCTGTCGCAGAAGGAGTTCTACGAACTCTCGGCGTTCTTCAATAACACGACGCAGAATCCGATGGACGGCAACGTCCACAACACCCCGCCGATCCTGCCGGTGCCAAAGCCCGAAGACCGCCCGCGGTTCGCAGAGCTCGAGCAGGCGATCCCGCAGGGCAAGGCGGCCGTGGAGGCCCGGCGCACCGACGCAAAGCCGGTGTTCGACGACTGGATCCAGAAGGCCGACATGAGCGTCGTCGCGAAGATCCTTCCCCAGGACACGCCGCTCGTCGACCTGCCGCTCGCCGAGGGTCAGGGTACCACGACCCGCGTCAAGCTCGTCGGCAAGGAGAGCGACCTGCAGCTCACGGCCGCGACGTCCTGGCAGCCCGGCCCGAACGGGGCTCCGGCGATCGTGCTCGCCGGCAAGGCGGTCGAGATTCCGAACGCGGGCGACTTCGAGCACGATCAGGCGTTCAGCGTTTCGTTCTGGATCCGCCCGCCGGCCAACGACACTTCCTACTCCGTGGTCGCGCGGATGGATGAAGCCACGGCCCATCGCGGCTGGGACGTGTGGGTGCAGGGCCGTCGCGTCGGCATGCACATGGTCCACGCCTGGCCCGAAGACGCCTTCAAGGTGGTCGCGAAGGAGCAGCTCAAGCCCGATGCCTGGACGCTCGTGACGCTGGCCTACGACAGCTCCGGGAAGGCCGAGGGGGTGAGCGTCTACTACGACGGAAAACTGCAGGCCAAGCCGAACGTCGAGAACAACAAGTTCAAGAAGCAAAACACGATTCGCACCGCGGTGCCGCTCACGGTCGGCAGCCGCACGCCCAACGCGCCGGCCCACGGCGTCGGCCTCTCGGGGCTCGCCATCTGGGGCCGGGCTCTTTCAGCCGGCGAGGTGGAGGGCCTGTCGCAGGCGCAGAAGATCTCCGACATCGTGAAGCTGCCGCCCGCCGAGCGGCCGCAGGCCGCGGCGGCCCTTTACGACTGGTGGCTGGCGACGGCGGACGAGCCCTTCAAGCAGGCGACGGCGGCCCTGGCCGCGTTCGAGGCCGAGCATGCCGCCATCCGCAACCGGGGCACGATCGCCCACGTGATGCAGGAAAAGCCGGAGATGCCGAAGGCCTACGTCCTCGACCGCGGTGAATACGACAAGCGGAAAGACGAAGTTCAGCCCGACACGCCCGACATCCTGCCGCCGTTCCCCGAGGGCCTGCCGAAGAACCGGCTCGGCCTCGCCCAGTGGCTCTTGCTTCAGGATCATCCGCTCACGACCCGCGTGACGGTGAACCGCTTCTGGCAGGAGGTGTTCGGCACGGGCCTCGTGCGCACGAGCGGCGACTTCGGGATCACCGGCGAGCTGCCGAGCCATCCCGAACTGCTCGACTGGCTATCCGTGGAGTTTCGCGAGAGTGGCTGGGACGTGAAGAAGCTCTTCAAGCTCATGGTCACGAGCGCCGCCTATCGGCAGAGCGCGGCGACCACGCCCGACAAGCTCACGAAGGACAATGCCAACCGGCTGCTTTCGCGCGGCCCTCGCTTCCGCATGGACGCCGAAATGGTTCGCGACTACGCCCTGGCTGCCAGCGGCCTGCTCGTGAAACAGATCGGCGGCCCGAGCGTGCGGCCCTACCAGCCCGAGGGCGTCTGGGAGGCGGTGGCCATGGAAGGCAGCAACACGCGCAACTACACGCCCGACAAGGGGGAGGGCCTCTACCGCCGCAGCATGTATTGGTTTTGGAAGCGGTCGGCGCCGCCGGCCTCGATGGACATCTTCAACGCCCCGTCGCGTGAGAGCTGCGGCGTGAAGCGCGAGCGGACCAACACGCCGCTCCAGGCGCTCGTTACGCTCAACGACCCGCAGTTCGTGGAGGCCGCGCGGTTCCTCGCCGACCGGGCCCTCGAACTGGGCGGCGACTCCGACGACGCCCGGATCGAATTCATCGCCGAGCGGCTCCTCGCCCGGCCCCTGGCCGCCGACGAACTGGGGATCGTGAAGCAGTCGCTCGCCGGCCTCACCGAGTGGTACACGGCCCACCCCGACGACGCGAAGGCCGTGATCACGGTCGGCCAGACGAAGCCGCGGGCCGCCGACCCGGTGCAGCTCGCCAGTTGGACGATGCTCACCAACGAGCTTTTGAACCTCGACGAGGTGCTCTGCAAATGAACCTTCCCCCGATCCGCTCGCCGCTCGACGAACTGGGCCTGAACCTCGCGCGCAGGCGATTTTTCGAGCAGGGCAGCCACCTGCTCGGCGGCGCGGCGCTCGCGTCACTCCTCGGTGAAGATCGCGCCTTCGGCAACGCCTCGACAGCGCCGTCGGCCCTGCCATTCGATCGCGTGCCCGGGGCCGCCGGCCCGCACTTCGCCCCGAAGGCGAAGCACGTGATCTACCTGCACATGGTGGGCGGCCCGCCGCAGATGGATCTCTACGACTACAAGCCGAAGATGGAAGAGTGGTACGACAAAGACCTTCCCGAGAGCATCCGCAACGGCCAGCGGCTCACCACGATGACGTCGGGCCAGACGCGGTTTCCGATCGCGCCCTCCATCTTCAAGTTTGCCCAGCATGGCAAGAGCGGCATGTGGGTGAGCGAGCTCCTGCCGCACACGGCGAAGATGGCCGACGAGATGTGCTTCATCCGCTCGATGCACACCGAAGCGATCAACCACGAGCCGGCGATCTGCTACATGCAGACCGGCAACCAGATCGTGGGCCGCCCCTGCCTCGGCTCCTGGGCGAGCTACGGCCTGGGATCGCTCAACAAGGATCTGCCCACGTTCGTCGTGCTCGTGGCCCGCTCCACGAAGCCTGAGCAGGCGCAGGCGATCGGGGCCCGGCTCTGGTCGAGCGGCTACCTGCCGGGCGAATACGCCGGCGTGAG
>JBMLMS010000375.1:0-2391 GCA_049243925.1 Pirellulales bacterium | reverse complement strand
CAGCCATGGATGGCGAAAGCGAAGCGGACACGCAGAGAGCCGAGGCCGGGAGGGCCGAGGCGAACGTCAAGCGAGAGGGGCTGGGCAGTCACGAGCCGGTGCCAACGAGTTGGACGTGACAGGGTGAAGTCTGTCCTGCGAGGACGCGCGAATCAGAAAATGCCGAGCTGATCCCGCGCCGCCTCGGTCATCCGGTCGGGCGTCCACGGGGGATCCATCACGATCCGCACCTCCACGGCCGCCACGTCGGCATGGGCCGCAAGCACCCGCTTCGTGTCGCCGATGAGTTGCGGCCCGGCCGGGCAGGCCGGGCTGGTCATCGTCATGTCGATACCGATCTTTTGCTTGCCAGGCACGTCGGCCGCCGGCTCGAGCGTAACGCCATACACGAGACCGAGGTCGACGATGTTGACGAACAGCTCCGGATCCTTGACGTCCTTGAGCATTTCGCGGATCGAGTCTTCAGAGAGGGCACCCGTGGGCACCGTGGGGGGCGGAACGCTCGTGGCCGCAGCAGTGGTCGTGGCCAGCGATGCACCGGCCGGCGCCGCGGCCGCCGCCGGGCTCGACGAGGCATGCGCGGCCGGCCCATCGGCCGTGGCATCGTCCCGCAGCCGCACCCACACGCCATCCCCTTCGACCTTCACATCGTGGGCCCGTGTGGCCCGCACGGCTGGCATAGTGAGCGCCGCACCGGTGCGGATGTCGAACTTCGCCCCGTGCCGCGGGCAGGCGATCTTGTGGTCGCGGAGTTCGCCGTCGGCGAGCGGGCCGCCGTCGTGCGTGCAGACGTCGTCGAGGGCGTAATACCGTCCCTCGACATGAAACAACGCGACCATCTCCCCGGCGACCTCCACGAGCGTCTTGCCCGGGTCGGGAATCTCGGTGACGTCGGCGACACGGACGAAGTCTGCCATGGTGGTCACGACACCCTGCGGATACGGCTGCCAATCGCGCGGGCGAGCGCCTCGCGCACCGGCACGATCGTGATCCGGTCGAAGACCTGCTGGAAGAAACCCGCGACCACGAGGCGGGCGGCTTCATCGGCCGACAGCCCGCGGGCCTGCGCGTAAAACAGTTGCTCGGCATCCACGCGGCCGCTCGTTGCGCCGTGCGTGCAGCGCACATCGTCCGCCTCGATCTCGAGGCCCGGGATCGAATCGGCCCGGGCTTCGGCTGAGAGCATGAGGTTGTCGTTGCGCTGATAGCCGTCGGTCTTCTGGGCGGCCTTGTCCACCTTGATCATGCCGCGCCACACCAGCCGCGATCGGTCCTGCAGGGCGCCCTTGTAGAGCAGATCGCTCTTGCACCCCGGGGCTTCGTGATGCTGGAGCGTGTTGTAGACGAGATGCTGCCGGCCCTCGGTGAACATCACTCCATTCACCTGGGCGTCGGCATGGCGGCCCGCCAGGGCCACGTCTTGCGCCACCTGCGACACCCGGCTGCCGAGTGCGCCGAGCGTCCATTGCAGCCGGCCGCTGTCACGGACGACCGCTTTTTGCCGGGCGAAGTGCCACACGCCCGTGTTCCAGTTTTGCAGGTTCACCATCCGCAGGAAGGCGCCCTTGCCGACCACGATTTCCGTGCCGCCGCAATGAAAGCCACCGGCCGGGCTCGCCGCATCGCCGCCGCCGGCCGTTTCGGTGAGGAACGTGGCCTCGGCCCCTTCGCCGAGCACGACGAGCACGTGCGAGGTGTCGACACCGCCGGGGCTGATCGCCGCCAGCACTGAAATTGGCTCGCGGACCTTCACGCCGGCAGGCACATAGAGCACGGCGCTCGCCCGATGAAACGCCGCGTGCAACGCTGCGAACCAGTCGGCGCGGGTGTCGATGACGGAGCACCAGTGGGGCTCGATCGCGGCGCCGTGTTCGGCGAGCACCCGCTGGGCCGAACCGAACACCACGCCCTGCTTCACGAGCGCAGGATCACACTCCTCGAGGATCACATGCCCATCGAGCGACACGAGCCGACCGGCGAGAGAGGTTTCGGCGGCCGGCTGACGGGGCTGGCCGAGGAAGGTCTCGGCAGCCACCGCACCGGAGGTGATCGCCTCGGCAAGCAGGCCTGCCGGAACGGCCGAGGCTGCTGCTCGCGGACGCAGGCCCCAAGCCTTCGGCTTGAAGAGCCGCAGGTCGGTCCGCATCCAGTTTTCGCTGCGGCGGTCGGGCAGCCCGAGGCTGGCAAACGCGTCGAATGCGACGCGGCGTTTGTCGCCCACCCAGGCTGGCAGCGACTCTGCGGCGATCAACTGTTCGAGAGCGTCGTGGTCGAATCCTGCAGCCGTGGTGGCAGGAGCGGTGGCAGCGGTCATCGTCAGCCCACCGACCCTTCCATCTGCAGCTGGATGAGCTTGTTCATCTCCACGGCGTATTCCATCGGCAGCTCCTT
>JBMLMS010000374.1:0-3880 GCA_049243925.1 Pirellulales bacterium | reverse complement strand
CGCAGGCACATCCGAGTGAGTGAAGCCCAGGATGGGCGCAACGAACGTCCGGCGAAACGGTACGGGGTAACCCCGAGCCGGCGCCTACCCAACACGCAGCGAACGTCCGGTGACGGGGTATGTGGAGCCCGAAGCCGGCTTGGGCGATTTGAGGAAGAATCAGGCTGACGCCTATCCTACGCTTTGCGCACCACGCCGCGGATGAAGAGATCGCCGCCGGGGTGTGAGACGTCTTCGATTTCGATGGAGCGGGCCAGCGAAAGGGCGGCCTGGCCGTGGCCCGTGATGGCTGGTGTGGCGTCGCCGCCGAGGAGCGTTGGTGCTACGAAGGCCCAGACTTCGTCGATCGCATCGAGCGCGGCGAACGAGGCCAGCACCTCCGGGCCGCCCTCGACGAGGAGGTTCGTGAGCCGGCGGTTGCCCAGTTCCTGAAGCAGGGCCCGCAGGCGCTCGTCGCGATCGGAGAGGTCGGACTGCCAGATCTCGCAGCCCGCAGCTGCGAGTTTGCTCAGGCGATCGGCTAATGCGGCTGGTCCGACGGCCACGAGGAGCGGGGTCTCACGGGCCGACCTCACGAGCTGGCTCTCGAGCGGGAGCCGGGCTGCGGCGTCGAGCACGATGCGAAGCGGCGTGCGCGGCCCGGCGGGCCGGGCCGTGAGCAGAGGGTCGTCGGCGAGGGCGGTGCCGATGCCGATCAGGATCGCGTCGCAGCGGCCCCGCAGGTCGTGGACGAGCCGGCGAGACTCCTCCGACGAGATCCAGCGATCGCCGGCGGATGCCGGGGCCGAGACGTGGCCGTCGAGACTCATCGCCCATTTTGCGATCACCCATGGCTGCCCGGTCGTCATGAGCTTCGTGAAGGGCGCGATGAGCCGTGCGGCTTCGCGTTCCAAGAGTCCTGTGTCGACCGTGACCCCAGCGGCCCGCAGCAGGGCGATGCCACGGCCCGCCACCTCTAAATAGGGGTCGGCAGTGGCGACCACGACGCGGGCAATACCCGCCGCCTGGATCGCGTCGGTGCACGGGGGTGTCTTGCCGTGGTGGCAGCAGGGTTCGAGCGTCACGAACAGCGTGCCGCCCCGTGCGGCGGGGCCTGCGGCGGCGAGCGCGTTGACCTCTGCGTGGGGCCCGCCGAAACGTTCGTGGCAGCCTGTGCCCACGATCGTGCCGTCGGGTGTGGCCACCACGGCGCCCACCATCGGGTTGGGCTCCACCCGCCCGGCACCCCGGCGGGCGCTGTCGAGAGCCTGCTGCATCGCCGCGTGTTCGAGCGTGGTCCAGGCCATGAGCGATCACGTCAGCCCGGGGTCCAGATCGTTTTCTTCTCGCCTGCTTGGCCGGGTGCCTGCGGCTGCGGGCTGCCGGGGGTCCAGAGGCCGGAGGGAGCCGGCGTTGCCGCGGCGGAGCCACCGGCCAATGCGCCCGGCTGGGCCGTGCCGCCCCCGGTCTGCGCCGCCATCATGCCGGGCAGGTCGATGCCGGCTTCCATGAGCACCTGTGCGAGTGCCTCGAGCACTTTCTGGTCGCGGGCATGATCACGCCTGAGACCGTCGAGGAGCTTGGCGATCTCCGCCTGGTCGCCCCGTTGGAGCCGCACGCGCAGCTCGGCCACGTCGATCATGCCATCGCTCACCTTGAGCGCCGTGGCGATCTCCCGGAGATGGCCGATGATATCGAGCTTCTCTACGGTGGAGGGGGCTCGCTCTTCGAGCATGCTCCAGGCTTCCCAACGGTCTTCCGGCGTCGCATCGGCGCGGGCGATGAGCGCGCGGGCCGAGCGTTCGGCGGCCAGATCGAAGCCGGCGTCGAGCGCCGTGATGAACACGCCCCTGAGCTGGTCGAGATCGACCTTCACGAAATCGAGACGGTGCCAGCGGAGCGGCGGTACCGCTTCGAGGGGGCGAATCGATTCGATCGGTGTCGGAGCAGGCATGCCAAGACGCGAGCGGATCTCCGTCCACGCACCGCTCTCGTCGCGGCTGCGGGCCGTGGCCTCGCCCTGGCCGACGAGTGCCGCCACCCGGCGGGCACCCACGGTGTCGCCGAGCGCCGCGCGGGGCGTTTTGCCGAGCAGCTCGGGCAGGGCGGTATCGGGCCAACGCTCCACGAACCGCCGCCACAGGGCCGTTTGCTCCGTCGCGACCATCGTATCGATCGGTGACGGCTGTCCGGCCGGGGTGGCGGCACCCGGCTTGGGCAACGGGGTGCGAAACTGCGCCCCGCAGAGCCAGTTGGTGGGCGTGGCCGCCGGGAGCGTGGCGGAGAGCGGCTCGCCAAACGTGGCGCCGAGCACCGGCTCGAGCACCCCCCGAGCCGTGGCCACGTCGGGCGCGAAGCCCTGCAGAGTCGCCAAGGGCTCCTGATCGGTCTGTTTGCCGAAGATCAGCACGGTGGCCACGAGGCGGGCGGGCGTGTCGGCCGTCGGTGCCGCTTCGAAGATTCGCCACGCGGATCGTGGCGGCACGGCGCCGCGGGCCGTCCACTGCGAGCGGTCGAACGGCGCGGGCTCGAAGTGGGCGTCGTGCCGGAGCTTGTCTTCGAGGAGGTCGAGCGCGGCGGAGCCTTCCGGGCCGAGCACGAGCGTGGCTGAACGCCGTTCATACGGCACGGTCGGGGAGCGGTCTTCATCGGCCTCGGTCTCGAGCGCGATTGCGCGGCCGGTGGCCTCGACGGCGTCGTCGGTGGACAGGCCCGGGAGGCCCGCGAGGGCGAGCCATGCCTCGGCGGCCTCGAACGGCCGGGCGAGCATCTCGCAGAGAGACGCGATGTTCGTGAACAGTTCGCGGCTCTGCCCGGCAACGCTCTTCAAGCTCCGAAACGCCGTGAGTGCCTTGCCGAGCCGCCACGCCTCTGCGTGCTCGAGGCCCGTGTCGAATTCAGCCTGCCATGGCGAATCCGCCGGTGCGGGTTCCAGGCGGATCTTCGTCCGCAGCGCCGCAGGCACCCCCGCCGAACCGACGACCGATGCCAGCAGACGCTGCTCCTCGGCGGTGCCGAGCGACTTGTCGACCATCCATTCGACGAGCCCCTGGGCGAAGCCAGTGTGCCCGGCCTGGGCGCCCGCTTGCACGAGCGTGGCCGCGATCCGCACGAGATCGGTCGAGATCTCTTGGCCGGCCGCCTCCCGAGCCCTGTCGAACTGCGCGGCCGCCTCCTGGATTCGGCCGGCGATCGCGTCGGCGACCGCCGCGTGGCCAAGCGCCAGCGGGTTGTCGGGAAAGGCTGCGAGAAACGCCTGGCTCGACACGGCCGCTTCGGCGAATTTCCGGGTTGCGAGCTGCAGCTTCACCTGTGTGGCCATGAGGCATGCCCGGCCCGGGGTCTTGGCGGCCAGCCGCTCCACCTGCTCGAGCGCCGCAGAAATCTGATCGCCTTCGATGAGGCGGTCGATCTGTTCGAGGTCGCCGGTGAGATCGTCACAGCAAAACTTGACCTTCTTGCCGGTGCCGCCGGGGCACGCTGCATAAGGATCGATGGCCATGGGTGGCGGGCTCCTGTCCCCTCGGGGGAAAAAGCGAAATTCGGTTGAATTCGCCGAATGTACCAGCGCCGGATGACGCTGTCGGGGGTGCCGGCCATAATGCCGCCGGCGGGTCCCGAATCCAACCACCATGCGCCAACCCCGGATCCTTGTCCTCGACGCCCGCGGCGCTACCGGTCTGCCCTATGCCGGCCTCGTGGCCCGGCTGCAGCCGATGGAGCTTCGCGTGGAGACGGCCGCCGCCGGCATCGCCGCCGCGATCGCACGCGACGCCTGGGATCTCGGCGTGATCACCGCACGTGAGCCGGGCACGGCGGCGGAGCTCACTGCCGCCGTCCGCACCGCCGACGCAGAGCTCCCCCTCGTGGTCATCGACGCCCATCCCACGGTCGCAGCGGC
>JBMLMS010000373.1:0-1458 GCA_049243925.1 Pirellulales bacterium | reverse complement strand
TTGATTCTCAGTTTCCATTCGGCCTTCTTTTTAGGAAGTTTGTGATGCGAAAAAGCTGGAATGCCGCAGAGCAAGGCCTGCCGCGAGCGCAAGCAGGTTTCAGTCTCGTGGAACTCCTCGTTGTGATCGCGATCATCGGCGTGCTGGTGGGGCTGCTGCTGCCGGCCGTGCAGGGAGCCCGCGAAGCAGCCCGTCGCAACGGAAGCCTTTCGAATCTGAAGCAGATCGGCATCGCGCTCCACGGCTACCACGATGCCAAGCGCTGCCTGCCCCCAGGGTTCCGATCGACGGCGACCGGCACGACCGGCATCGGCACGAACGAGGTCGTGACGGAGTCGGGGCCAGGGTGGAGTTTCCACGCGATGCTGTTGCCCTACCTCGAGGAAAATTCACTCCACAGCTTGATTCGCTTCGAACTGCCGATCACCGATCCGGCCAACAAAGCCGCCCGAGAGACGATCGTGCCGGTGTTTGTCGATCCGGGCGACACAGCGGGGCGACTGATCGACATCACCGACTCTGGTTCTCCGGCAGCCAATGCGAATACGCCGACAACGCTCTGCCAAGCGGCCGTCTGCAGCTACGTGGGCTCACTCGGGACGTTGCGGTACGAAGAGCAGCCGTTCAACGGCATCTTCCATCGCAACAGCAGAATTCAGTTCTCGCAGATCACCGATGGCTTAAGCAAAACGCTTGCCGTCGGGGAGCGGATGAGCCGGCACACGCGCAGCAGCTGGGTGGGCGTCGTGCCCGGCCAAGAGCTCGTTTACGCCCCCGAATCGCCGCAGTACAGGGTCGCTGAACCGAGCTTCAACTGGCGGCCTGCGATCACGGCGACACTGGTGCATGTGCGCTCGAGCGTGCCGAGCCTCACGGGGAGCCCTGGAGGCTTCATTGGTCCCTACAAGGTCGGCACCAACTTTCTCAACATGGACGGATCGTGCCGGCTCGTCTCCGAAGCCACCCCTCCCGAAATCTACCGGGCGCTGTGCACGCGGGCCGGCGGCGAGGCAATCAGCAGCGACTACTGAACAGCGGCCGACGTGCCCGCTGGCTGCCGCGCGGAGACCGCCTGCGTCACCTGCTCGACGACGCGGTGGGCGGCGAGAAGTTCGGCCGGATTGAAGTACGCCTCGTCGGGCACGCCGCCGGCGTGATCGATCTTCTCCGCCGCCAACTGTTCCCACGAGAGCCCGCTCGAGAGATGCCAGGCCGCGGCCTGTGCCACCTTCTGCGGAAATTCGCCCCGGCCAAGCCGCTCGAGCACGAGCGCGAGGTTCGGATCGTTCGAAAAACTTTCGACTTCGGTGAGCTTGTAGGGATACCGCGGCGAGGGCTCGGGCTTGCCGTACTCCAGGCACACGGTCGTGACCTTCAGCACGCGGGTCTTCTGGGGCGGGATGGAAAACGCACCGCCACCCATGCCGCCCATTCCACCGCCCATGCCGCCACCCATGC
>JBMLMS010000372.1:3207-5553 GCA_049243925.1 Pirellulales bacterium | reverse complement strand
AGCCTGTAGACGAGCTTCTTGTTCACGAGCCACCCTTCACGACGCAGGAGCACCCAAAGCCGCGGATATCCATAGTGCACCCGACTGGCCGCCAGGTCTCGAAGTCGAATACGAAGCTCGGCCCGCGGATCGCGTCTGCTGCGGTAACGGTAGGTCGTTCGGGAAAACCCTAGAACACGGCAGGCACGACGCTCGGCTCTCCCGTCGCGACCTGCACTTCCCGCACCAAAACACGCTTGACCGCGGGCCTCAAAGTTTTTTTGAGAGCACGTCCTGCAGCATCTTCTTGTCGAGGCTTAGGTCGGCCACCAACTGCTTCAGCTTCTTGTTCTCCTCCTCCAAGGTCCGAAGCCGTCGCAGCTCGGCGATCCCGAGCCCAGCGAACCGCTTCTTCCACCGATAGAAGGTCTGCTCGCTGATCCCGAGCTTGCGGATAATCTCGGCCACCGAAGTGCCCGACTCAGCCTGCCGTAGCGCGAACGCGATCTGCTCTTCCGAAAAGTGCTTCTTCCCCATCCGAAAAACCAACCCTTCTGGTGATGTCAAAGGTAAAAAACCTAACATCCCGGATGGATCAAGAAACGGGGAGAACGTCACTTCGCCCGCGCCGGCTGTTTGCCACCGTATCAGCCGATGGTGGCGACCACGGTAGCGAGGTGCCGTTCGAGTTCCGGCGGCAGGCCGCCGGCCCGGATGGCCTCGTCCACCTGGGTCCGCAGCGCCTCGACGCATTCATCGGGGGTGGCCTGCTCGGGCAGGCCGATGACCACGTCGAGCGCGACGTGGGAGTCGCCTGTGAGGAAGCGGAACAGTTGCGCAATCGATGCCAACAGCGGGCTCTTGGTGCTGGCGGCGGCATCGTCGAGCAGCGTGCCGAGGAGGGCCGAGTTGATCGCGAGCCGACGCTGCACCTCGGCGGCGGTGGCGGCGCGGAAGCCGGGCTCCTTCTTGAGCGCCGCGAACCGCACCGCATCGATCACGAGCATCTCAAGGCGATTGGGTTCCCGGGTCGTCACGGTCGCCACGGCCGGCTGGCCCCGCCACATCCCGATCTCGCCGAGCACGGTGGGCGCGGCGAGCACGGCCACCTGTCGCGGCTCCGCGTCGTCGCGGGCATGCATGACGACCAGAGGTGCGGTCGTGGAGAGCACGACGTACATCTCGCCCACCTGTTGTCCCTGTCGGATGAGTGCCTCACCGGGGGTGAGCTCGATCGACCGCCGCTCGAGCGGCGGGGTGCAGGAGGGGTCGGCGTCGAGGGCATGGAGCAGGATCGCGCCCACGAGCCGGTCGTCGATCGCGTCGTCGGTGTTGACGTGCACCGCCTCGTGATACGCCAGGTGGAGCGCGGCCACATCTGGTCGCAGGGCCAGCGCCTGCCGGGCCTGCGACTTGCCGCGAATGTCAGCGAGGGTTCGCTGTCGCTTCTGCCGTCGGTGCCATTCCTGCCGCCGCCGCTCCAGTTCCTCCGGAACCTCGCCGTCTGGAAACAGGAACTGCCTCGTCTCGGGGTCGATGTGCCGCGCGACGTGGGCAGCGGCGGTCGAGCCCGACATGAAGGCCGTGAAGGGCACGATGCGGTGGGCGATTTCCTGGGCCATCCGTCGGACACGAGGCGACGGGGGCCGCTCACGAAGCCGCTGGTCGTAGGCGTCGCGAAACCGCTCGTGGGCGGCCAGGTCGCGCGGCACCCGAGTCAGCCCGGTGGAGCCGGCGAGCTGATAGAGGATCGTGCACACCTGGCCGGCCAGCACCCGGCCGGCGGGGCTGTCGGAGGCGAGTCCGCAGAGGCCCAGCCCGCGGCGGATCGACTCGATGAAGGCGGTGGCGACATAGGCGTAGTCGGCCTCGTAGCCTGGCACGACGCAGACGCGGCCGTCGCTGACCGGGGTCACGACGCCGGCGACGTGGTGCCTGAGGTTGACCAGCCGAACGATCTCGTCGAACTCTGCAGATGCCCGGGAGAACGCAAACGCCCCCGAAAAAAAATCGCTGGTACCGCCGATCCGCTCTCCGGCGCGGAAATGGCCTTCGTTGCGAAACGACGTGGTCACGATCGAGCTCACCAGGAGCGTCCGATAGATGCCGCCCCAGGCGAAGCCCATGGCGTCGAAGGCGAATCGCCCTCGGTAGGCGACGAGGTTTCGCGTCGTGCAGAACCGCCAGGCCAGCTGGCTGCCCGCCTTCCGCCGCAGCGCGTCCCAGTCGCGGTCGGAGAGCTTGGGCAGCGGCCCAATCTCGTCAGCTGCCAGGAAGTCGTCGAGGGAGCCGCGGTTCGGCGGGCCTGCGCTAGGGGTGACGGGCGTCATGGGTGCGGGCGGAGGTACGTGATAGACCGTCTGATGA
>JBMLMS010000372.1:0-3107 GCA_049243925.1 Pirellulales bacterium | reverse complement strand
AGGGGTGACGGGCGTCATGGGTGCGGGCGGAGGTACGTGATAGACCGTCTGATGATCAAGGTTTCTGAAGCAGTCTAGCTGCCGGACGAGGCCCTGCGCGGGCCGTTGAGCAGGCTGCCAATCGGCGTGGAGCGCACGCCGTAGTGGTAGCTCAGGAGCAGCACCGGCGTCACCAGCGCCATGACCACGAGAAACTTCAGGTCCGCCGGCACGGCCCACCGGCGAACGATCATCTGCGCCACCATCACCACCGGCGGGTGCACGATGTACATCCAGTACGAGGCGTCGGCCAGCCATGACACGAGCGGGCTGGGCCGGGAGCAGAATCGGGAAAACAGCCCGATCAGTCCCAGCGATATCGCCCACGCGTAGGCGGGCTGCAGTACACTCGCGAGCAGCCGGTCGTTCATGGTGGCGATGCCGATCAGAAAGAGCACGATCCCCGTCGGCAGGAGCAGCTTCCAGTGGCGGCCGAGCCGCGTATCGAGGCCCTCCGCGGCGAACGTGGCGACGCCGAAGAAGTAGAAGCAGGCGTAGAAGGCAAGCAGGTGTGGCCGCGGGAGAATCCCGAACGACGTGTCGGGGCCGTAGCCCACCGCCATCGACATCCCCATCACCATCTGCGGCACGCACGAGGCCGCCACCAGCCACCAGCGTCGGCGGCCCGTCGGCACAAGGCCCGTCCAGGCGAGCGCCGCGAATGCGACGATGAGCCAGCACAGGAACCACAGGAACCAGAGGTGGTGGAAGATGTTCGTCTGCACGAGGTGCACCGACCACGAACCAACCCGCAGGCGGAGCCATTCCGCCGACAGGATCTCGGACCAGGCGAGCGTCGCTCGGTCGAGTGGGCCACCGAGGGTGCCCTGTGGATTCGGCCCCGGGGGCAGGCAGTCACGCAGTCGCTCGCGGCCAGCGAGGATCTCCTCGACGCCGACCGGATTCATGTCGATGAGGGGCGCGAATTCGCTGACGAGATCGGCCGGCTGGCTCATCATCGCCGCAGGCAGGCGGCCGACGATGTTTGTGGCGTTCGGGTCCGCGCCCCGCTCCATGAGGAGCATCGCCGCTTCGTCCCGGCCAAAGTAGGTGGCCAGGTGGAGCGGCGTGTTGCCGGTGCGATCGCAGCCATTGGCATCGCCGCCGGCGTCGAGCACGGCTGCCACGATGTCCGGGTCGCCCCGCATCGTGGCCCAGTCGAGTGGCTTGAGGCCCCAGAGGGCGTCCTCGCGATCGGCTGCACCGGGTGCTGCGAGCCGCCGGCGCACAGCCGCTTCGTCGCCTGAGAGCAGGTCGACGACGGCGGGATCGCGCTGGTTCGTCCGCAGCGCATAGCCCTCGATCACCGTGTCGAGCGGCACGATCGTCGCCGTGGCGATGATCAGCGGCAGGAAGATCCGCATGAACCGCTGCTCGAGCAGGCTCGCGAGCCCGCGGCGGCGGAAGACGAGCATCGTGAAATAGCCGCTCAGCAGGAAGAACAGCGGCATCCGGAAGCCGTGCACGGCCGCGATCAACAGGACGAGCACGTCGCTCCGTTCGACGTCTCGCACGGGCCAGGGAAACGGCACAAAGCTCAGCGCCGCGTGCAGGGCGACGCCCAGCAGCATGGCGAAGCTGCGCAGGGCGTCGAGGTCGGTGCGCCGTGTCGTGACGCCAGGTGCGTTCGCCGGAGTGGAAATGAAATCGAACTCCGCTGGGCGACAAGGTGCCTGAGGACCAAAGGATAGGTCGGCCAATGGCACTTCGACCAGCGTCGGCCGAGCGGAGCGGATCATGAGGCGCACCAGCCGGGGCTGGTCGGGTTGGATCGGCCCGATCGTGGAGGTACCGAGGAGCTTCCTCTCCGCGATCAAAGCCGGATTTTTCTCGTCGGCTCGAGCCCGCCTTGAAACCGCTCTTCGCGCAGGCCGTCCGCACCGTGGCATGGGATCCCGTCACAGGCTGTGGATGTCGATCACGGGCAGCTCGTCGGGCGAGGCTTGAAAGACGTCGCGGTCGAAAGTGCACCTGCACGAACTCGGCCCAGTCGGTGGGCGGTCCTCGAGCGGGCGGCAAGGGCGGCGGCTCGAGCGGTTCGCCCAGATGCGCGAGGATCTTCCGGATAGGCAGCGGATCCGTGATGAACGAGAGCAGCCGGATGTCAAACCAGCCGCACATCCCCCGCCTGAAGGCTGGACTCAGAGGCGGGGAGTGTCAAGGAAAAAACCGGCCCGGCCCGCAGTCGCTTGGGCGAGTTTCCGGGCTCAGAAGAGCACCCACGTCGCCGGAACCGACCGCGGCGTCGTCGCATCATGCTGTCATCACCAGTCAAACGCCTGCGGGAGTACCGTTGAACGTCCTCTCCCTTCCTTGATTTTTTGAGGTCACCCGCACCGGCTGGGCTGGGGGGGGAGCCGTCGACTGGTTCACTTCGAGATAGGCCTCGAGCAGGAGCTGAAACGGCCTCTCACCACGTTGGTCCACGCCGCAGCGGCGAGCCAACCAGCGGGCCGCCCGCTCGCCCAGGTCGGAGGAACGTTGGCAGACGGCCGTATAGATCGGATAGGTCATGTGCCGCGTGTCGTCCCCGTCATCGACACCGACGATCGACAGTTCATCCGGCACGCGGACCCCGAGTTCGCCCGCCCGGCGCAGGGCACCCGCGGTCATCAGGGGATCCGTGAAGAAAATTGCCGTCGGCGGGGCCGCATTCGACAGGAATGCATTCAGTGCTGCCGCGCCGCCGGCGACGTCGGCTGGCCGACTGATGTGCAGTTGGTCGTCCAACTCGATCCCCGCGCCCTCCAGCGCGGCTCGGTACCCATCGAACCTGTCCCGGTGGTCCTGATCCATAACATTGTTGCGGCAAAATCCGATCCGTCGATGCCCGAGGCCGATCAGGTGCTGCACTGCATCTTGGGCGGCATTCCGAGAGCAACAGCAGGCGAAGTTGACGTCTTCCTCTTCGTAGCGGTCGGCAATCACCGCGACGTCCACACCGTCTTTCGCGATATCGATCGCGACGTGGTGCGTTTCGTCATCGACCCGGAGAATGAGGCCGTGAACTCCACGGCCCGCAAGGAATGAGCGGTAGGACTCGCCGTGGAGCCGCTGCTGAAGGTCGA
>JBMLMS010000371.1:0-18259 GCA_049243925.1 Pirellulales bacterium | reverse complement strand
GCTTCGCTGGTCACATACGCCGTCTCAACGGTAGGGGCAGCCCCTCGCCTCCCCACTCGGAAAATGCTGGTCGCCCGGAGGTGCGACCGCTGGCAGGCGAGGGAAACCTTGGCTTTCCCTCCGCCTGCCCAAGCAAAAACGAGCAGGATGCTCGTGTTTTGCGTGTATCAAGCGAAGGCGGGGCGGACGCCCGTCGTCCGCCCCGCCCCGTTGCTTACGCGTCTGTCCGTCGGCCGCATGCGGCCGACGAGAGACTAGCAGCCCTTCTTGCAGCCGCGGAGGCAGCCGCCCTTGTGGCCACGGCCGCTGTTGCCGCCGTTGCCACAGGCACCGGCGTCACCGGCGGGAACCTGCTCTTCGACGCACTTCTTGACCTTCACGCACACCTGCTTCGTGACCTTCTGGGGCACGCGCACGACGTACTTCTCGGTCTTCGTCTCCTCGACGCAGTCGCTCGCACACACCGTGTAGGTGGCGGTCTTCTGGACCGGCACCATCACCGTGTAGCGGCACTCGCGGGTCCGCGTCTCGGGCACGCACTTGTTCACCGTCACCTCGCGGGTGCGGGTCTCGGTGCGGCACTTGTTGACGCACACCGTGCGGGTCCGGGCTTCCGGCACCATCTTCGTGACACAGTAGTTCCGCGTCCGCTCCTCGCAGCGCGAGAGCTTCACGCAGTAGGTGCGGGTCCGCTCCTCGCAGCGGCTCTTCCGCACGCACACCGTGCGGCTCCGCTCCTCGGTGCGGCACTTCTTCACGCAGTACGTGAAGGGCACCTGCTCGCACTCGGTCTTCCACATCGTGACCTCGATCTCCTTGGTCTCGCACGTGGGAACCCACTTGCGGCAGCAGACCACCTTCGGGCAGCAAGGATTACCGGCGGCGTCATACTTGCCGTTCGCCGAAATCTCCTTGGCCTCGGTGACCCAGTGGCCGCCACGGCAGGTGACCGTCTTCGTCGACTTGACCGGGACCCGCTTCGAGACGGTCCGGTAGCCGGTCATCTCTTCGGTGTAGGGAACCTGCACCGTGTACTTTTCCTCCACCTGCTCGGTGTAGGGAACGTTGACCTTGTAGGTCGCGGTCCGCTCTTCGGTGTAGGGCACGTTCACCTTGTAGGTGGCCGTCCGCTGTTCCTTGACCGGCACGCACACCGTGTAGGATTCCTCACGCTGTTCGGTGTAGGGAACCTTCACGGAATACTCGATCGTCTTCGTCTCCGGCACGTTGACGTTGACGGTGTATTCGACCGTCTTCGTGCGGTGTTCCGGCACCATCACCGTGTAGTTCCGCGTCTTCTCTTCGATCCGCGGAACCCGCTTCTTCACCGTGAAGGACCGCTCGCGGACTTCCGTCGTCCACTCGGTGGCCTCCACGTCCCGGATCTCCGGGACCATCTTCCAGACCTTGACGGTCTTCATGCAGGCATCGGCCGGGGCTGCAGCCGCGTCCGTGGCTGCGGCTGCCGCGTCGCCGCCGACGAGCACCGAGCCCTCCTCACTCCGGGCGAACGAGCCACCGAGGCAGACGCCGGCGGCCGCGACCCAGGGCAGGAAACTGAACGTCAATCGCTTCTTCACAGAAACCTCCAGAGGAAAAAGAACTTGTCCCAAACGGTTCGCGAACACTTTTTCCAGGCTTTCGAGGAGGCCATCCCCAGTCGGTGGCGTTCCGCAAGCGAGCCCGGTCGAGCCGGCCGCCTTGCCCCCACGATCACCGAACGCATCCGTGGCGTTGTTCCGTGATCGCGAGGGTTTGCGCAGGCGGCAAACTCACACCAGAAGATCGATCTTTGCCGACCGAAAAACTCAACCGTCGCGAGAAGTGCGCGGTTGGTCTGAATCTGCCGATGGTGCCGGCGGCCGCTCGCACGCTGGAGACGTGCCCATCGGGCCGCCTTCGCAGCAGGTCTCGAGGATCATGCCGCACTGCCGGCACATGAGCTTGGCCCGGATCTCGAAGGTCTCACCGTGGCAGACCGGGCAACATGGCAGATGCATGGGTACCGGTTCTCCGGCAGCCGTCGATCACGGGCGGGTGACGGCTAGCCGCCTTTCACCGTGGCGATGAGTTCGAGCACGTTCTCGACCGGGGTCTGCGGCAACACGCCGTGGCCGAGGTTGAAGATATGGCCGGGGCGGCCAGCGGCCTGGGCGAGGATTTCACGACCACGGCGGCGGACCGTGTCGCGATCGGTGAGCAGCACCGCGGGATCGAGATTGCCCTGCACGGCACGGTCGTGGCCGACGATCCGCCAGGCCTCGTCGAGCTCGATCCGCCAGTCGATGCCGATCACCGTGCCGCCCGCCTCGCGCAACAGCGGCAGGAGTGCGGGATTGCCGGTGGCGAAGTGGATCACGGGGCCGTGCCGCGCCGCCTCGGCGAGTGCCGCCTGGCTGTGCGGCAGCACGTAGCGGCGGTAGTCGGCCGGCCCGAGGCAGCCCACCCAGCTGTCGAAGAGCTGCACGATCTGCGCCCCCGCCTCGAACTGGGCCACGAGGTAGCGGCTCACGGCCCGGGCGAGCCGGCCCATGAGGTCGTGCCAGGCCGACTCGTGGGAATACATGAGCGACTTTGTGTGGAGCCAGGCCTTGCTGCCGCCTCCTTCGATGCAGTAGCTCGCCAGCGTGAAGGGCGCGCCTGCAAAGCCGATCACCGGGATCGAGTCGTCGAGGCCGGCGCGTGTCGCCCGCACCACGTCCATCACGAATTCGAGCCGGTCGAGGTCGTCGAGTTCCACGAGCCGGCCCACGTCGGCGGCCGAGCGGATCGGGTTGTGGATCACCGGACCTTCGCCCGCCGCGAACTCCAGGTCCATGCCCATCGGTTCGAGAATCGGCAGGAGATCGCTGAAGATGATCGCCGCGTCGACTCCCAGCCTGTCGACCGTCGCGAGCATCACCTCGGCCGAGAGCCGCGGATTTTTGCAGAGCTCGAGAAACCCCACCTGCTGACGGATGGCGCGGTATTCGGGCAGATAGCGGCCGGCCTGCCGCATGAGCCACACGGGCGTCCGCTCCACCGGCTCGAGCCGGCAGGCCCGCATCATGAGCGACTGCCGGCGGCGCTCGGCCACGGTGGCGGCGGGGTCGGTCGCGAGGCTGGCACGGGCGTCTGGCATCGGCAAGAGTATACCCACGGCTCCTGCGCCCCTGCCCGGTGCCGTCGGTGAACTACAATTCACGTGCCGACCTTCGCATCCGCGTGCCGCCTGGCGTCCGATGACCGAATTCATCTCCGGGATTTCCGTCGTCTGCTTCGCGGCGAGCTATTTCGTGGCGCTCGCCTGCGAGGCCTCCCGGCCGCTGTTTCGTTCGGGCCTGCGGGGTGCGATTCTCGTGGGCTTCGCGACCGCCGGCTTTCTGGCCCACACGCTGTTTCTCGTCTGGCGGGCGGCGAACGAGCCCAATGTGCCGCTCTCGAGTGCGTTCGACTGGTACCTGCTCGCCGCGTGGCTTCTGGCAGGCGGCTATCTCTGGCTGCTCGTAGCGAATCCGCGCACGCAGGTGGGCCTGTTCCTGCTCCCGGTGGTGCTCGGCCTCGTGGGTGCGGCGCAGCTCTCGAGCCGCTCGCCGTTTCCCCAGAGCCCGGCCACGCAGGTCTGGGGTGCGATCCACGGCTCGTTCAATCTTGCCGCGAGCGTCGCCGTGGCCGGCGGCGCGGTGGCGGGGCTCATGTGGCTCATCCAGGCCGCGCGGCTGGCCCGCAAGCGTACGCCTGCGCAGGGCCTCAGGCTGCCGAGCCTCGAACTCCTCACCGATGCGACGGGCCGGGCCGCGACGATCGCGGCATGGACCGCCGCCGCAGGCTTCGTTTCGGGGCTCGTGCTCAACGCGGTCAACCACCGGCACGGCCTGCTCGAAACGGTCCCCTGGAACGATCCGGTCGTGCTGCGGATGGGCATGCTCGTCGGCTGGCTCGTGGCGGCGGCGTTCGTGACTCGGGCGGTGTCCCGGCGGCCTGAAGCCGCGCGGGTAGCTGCGTGGCTGTCGCTCGCGAGCTTCGTGGTGCTCACCGCATCGATCCTCTGGGGGGTGCTCGGCGCCACCCGGCACGGCGTGCCCCCCACCCATGCGGCCACGCCGACGGAGGCCGCCCGATGACGCTTGCGTTCGTGGGAGGCACCCACCGCACCGTGCCGCTGGCCCTGCGCGAGCGGCTGGCCTTCTCCGCCGAGCAGGCGGCCGAGGCCCTGTGCCGATTTCGCGACCGGTTTCCCGGCCGGGAAGTCGTGCTCCTCTCCACGTGCAACCGCGTGGAGCTGTACGCGGCTGGCGAGGAGGCCGCCGTGCCCCCGCCGGCCGAGCAGCTCGTGTCGTTTCTCGCCGAGTGCCGCGGGATCGATGCAGCCGTGTTGGCGCCCGTGCTCGCCCGGGAGAGCGACGAGGCGGTCGTGCGGCACCTATTCAGCGTGGCCTCGGGGCTCGATAGCATGGTGCTCGGCGAGCCGCAGATCGTGGCCCAGGTGAAACAAGCCTGGGCGCTCGCCCAACGCACGGAGACGGCCGGCCCGCTCACCGCGGGAATGTTCCAGGCGGCTCTGCGCACGGCGAAGAGGGTGGCGAGCGAAACAGCCCTCGGCCGCGAGCGGCTCTCGATCCCGAGCGTGGCGGTCGCCGACTTTGCCCGCGGCGTGTTCGAGCGGTTCGACGACAAGCGGGTGCTCGTGATCGGCGCCGGCAAGATGGCCCACGAGACGCTCCGCTACCTGCGGGAGGCTGGCGCTCGCGACATCGTCGTGGTCAATCGCACGGCCGACCGCGCCGATCGGCTCGCCGCCCGGCTGGGCGGGCGGCCCGGCCGGTTCGCCGATCTCGTCGCCGAACTCGCCGCAGCCGACCTGGTGGTGAGCACGACGGGTGCGAGCGAGCCCGTCGTGCCGGCCGACCTCTTCGCCCGCGCGGAGACGGGCCGCGAGGGCCGGCCCCTGGTGGTGCTCGACCTCGCCGTGCCGCGTGACTTCGATCCGGCGATCGGCGCCCGCCCGGGCGTGTGGCTGTATTCGATCGACGACCTGGGCGCCGCCTGCGAGGCCAACCGGCGCAGCCGGCAGCGCGAAATGCCGGGGGCGCTCGCGATCGTCGACGAGGAGACCCTGCGGTTCATGGGCGATCTCCACCACCGTTCGACGGCTCCCGTGATCGAACGACTGCGGGCGGGCTGGTCGGAGACGGGCGATGCCGAACTCGAGCGACTGTTCCGCCGCGTGCCCGACCTCGATGACGCTGCCCGCTCCGAGATCCGCCAGGCCTTCGAGCGGTACGCCGCGAAGATGCTCCACTCGCCGCTGGCGTCGCTCCGCAACGAGAGCCGCTCGGGGCCGCCCCACGGCCTCCTCGACGCCCTCAAGCGGCTCTTCGATCTCAAGGAGTAGCGGTGCAGTACGACAGCGCGAGCAGGGCGTAGGCGGTCACCAGGTTCGGGTCACCCTCCATCCAGCGATTGTTGTCGTTGACCCACGAGCCATCCGGCTTCTGCTTGGCGAGGATCACGTCGGAGAGTTCGGCCCGCCAGTCATGCGCCTGGCCGGCGGCATCGGTAAACGAATCCTCGCCCAGCACGTCGAGCGCCTTGGCGGCGGTGTGGAAGTAGTAGTAGAGACCGGCGTCGCCGAGGCCGGGATTCTCCGCGAACGTGTAGTGCTTGCGGAGCCAGGCCGTCGCGGCCTTCACGCGGGGATCGCTCTTCGTGAGCCCGGCGAAGATCATGCTCTTGAGCCCTGCGTAGGTCATCGATCCGTAGCTCCTCAGGCCGCCGTTGGGCAGTGTGCCGGCCTGGCTTTCGCCACCGTTGGCGGGGGTGTAGTAGAAACCACCGTCGGGGTTTTTCGCTGGATGGGGCAGCGTGTTGTGCGGCCCTTCGAGATTCTGCGACCGTGACACGAATGCCAGGGCCCGCTGGATCGCCGGGTCGTTTTGGCTCGTGCCCACGCTGCGCAGGGCCTCGATCATGAAGGCGGTGTTCGAGAGGTCGGGCCGCCCCTTGCTGCCGTAGCCCGCGCCGCCATACGCGGGATCGTCGGTCCCCTTCCCTTCGGCGTCGTCCCACTGCAGCCCCTTCACGAAGGCCTCGGCAGCCTGGAGATCCTGCGCATAGCGACCGCCGTAGTTGCAGGCAGCCAGCGCCATGATCGCGATCGACGTCTCGTAGTTGGCCACCTTTGAGTCGGGTGTGTGGATGCCGCCGTCGGTGTTCTTGAACTTGAGGAGATACTCGAGCCCCTTCTTCAAAGCGGGGTCGTCGGCGGGCGTGCCGCTCTGCGCGAGCGCTGTCACGGCGAGCGCCGTCACCGCCGGCCCGACCTGCGACGAGAAACTGCCGTCTTCGCTCTGCCCCTGTTCGATGAGATAGTTCGACCCCTTCTGGATCGCCGCCTTGATCGCTGCGGTGTCGGCCGCCGGGGCGACCGTGGCGAGGCAGGCGATGGAGAGCACCACGCCAGCGGAAAGGCAGGAACGACGGATCGAATTCATGAGGGCACCTCCGGCGGGAAGTATAAGGCTGGGGTCCATGGCGGGCCCGCCGGGCATCAGGGAATCGCATCCGCCTCGCCACCGGCGCGGGTCGCCAGGGCTCGAAACGTGTCCAGACTCACCTCGTCGGTGATCAGGCGGACCGAGCCATCGGCATTGAGGAAATTGCAGCCGTTGGCATGCGGTGAGAAAAACCCGCTGGGGCTGGTGTCCGCCTGATTCGGTTTGGTGTTGCGGATGTGGCAGGTTGTCTGCACGTTCATCGGTCGATAATTCTGCGAGCGATGGGAGTAGCCCAACCGCTGCCACCAGCCATCGGCATGTACGACATCGCTGTTGGTGATGCTGCCCAACCACGTCGCCTCCGCCATGCGGCTCATCCGCTCCCCGAGGCAGACGGTCTTCGATGCTCCGTCCGTGATCTGTCCGATCTTGATCCGACTATTACGGAAAAACACACCGTTATAAAAACCGGTTTCCTCATGGTCGTTCCGCCCGAGGACGCCGGCGTACGATGCAACCGGCGCCTTCGTGATCAGCGTGCCTGCGCCCGACAAGACTGTGGCAGAGCTCGATGGGCCGAAATCCAACACATCGATCAGCCGAGGCGACGTGTCGCTCGGGCAAATGTAGGCCTGGACCACTGCCGTGTCGCTTCGTGCCTCATCGTTTGTGCCGTTCATGATCGGCAGCGTGAGATCGAGTTGGTCGTGGAGCGTCCCCTGCTCCATGAACGGCAGGATGAACGCGAAGAAGCTCCAGCCCGGCTCGAAGTAACCCGGCGCCGTGGTCATCGTGCGCCAGTTGCTCGTACCCGTGGGGGGATCGATCGTGGCCGTGAACGCGGATGGGAAAGACTTTTTCGCGTCGTGGAAGCCGTGGAGGGCGATGCCGATCTGCTTCATGTTGTTCGTGCACGACGACCGGCGGGCCGACTCGCGGGCGCTTTGCACCGCGGGGAGGAGCAGCCCCACGAGCACGCCGATGATCGCGATCACGACCAAGAGCTCCACCAGGGTGAACCCCCTGCGGGATGCGGCGGCGGTCGCTGCGCCGCGATGCAAGGACAACCGATCCGAGGGCATCCCACGTCTCCAGAGCTGCGCCTGCGAGACATCACAGGCATTGCACGCCGCCCTAGGGTGCAATCAGCGTGCCAACGTTCAGATAGGCCCCGGAGGCACTGGAGCCGCGGTTTCGCACGGCCATCCATGATCCTGGGGGCCGGTGCCGGCTGTGGGATGCAGAGATTTTCACCGCGCGGTGAAAATCTCGCCATCGCTTCAGATCAGACCGGAGCCGTGGGGAGCGTCCGCGGATAGGCGGGCACCTGGCGGGGCGGAGGGTCGCGGCCTTCCTCGAGCCGCCACTGCTCGCGTTCCTGCTCGGACGCGTAGTACGTGAGCCACACCGTCATGTCCTCGGTGTCGCCGGCGCTGCAGTCCCAGTGGAAGTAGTTGTCGGGTAGATCGACACGCTTCACGGCCGCCGGCAGGATGTCGCGCCGCACGAGCGCGTAGAGCTCACGGTCAGACAGATGGTCGGTGTAGTCGAGCACCACGCGTTTTTCGTAGAGCCGGTCGATCACCTGCCAGAGCCGATCGTGCACCTGCTCGTCGTCGAGCGTGCAGGCCGGTTGCATCGCCAGCGGTGGATCGAACCAGCGGGCGATCGCCACGAGCGGCGCCTGCTCCCAGGCCAGCATCGATTCGAGGAAGCGGTTTTCGACGGGGGTGGGGAGGAGCCGAAAATCGATCTCAAACACCGCCTCGTCGAGGTAGGGTTCGATGGCGTCGCGGAGTTCCGCGTTGCGGAGCAGGCACTCGACTTCTTCGGGATCGGGATGGTGAGCGAGGGGCATGCCGGGTGGTTCCACGGAGTGTCGGCGGGAACGCCGCCGGCCCACGCCGCCGACGTTCACCACCAGGAACCGACGATACCCAGCCCTGGAGCCCGTTCAATGACTTTTTGCCTTGATTTCATGCGTTTTCCGGGACCGAAACCGGCACGACCCCTACGACGTGACGACTTTCCGCCGCCGCCCAAACCCGCCTGGATTGCCAGTTTCCCGCAAAGCGAGGCGGCGGGGGGGCTGACGAGACGGAGGACCGGCTTCCGCTGGCCTGCTCACGCGAGAACGCCCTTCACCACGTGGCCATGCACGTCGGTGAGGCGGAACTGGCGGCCCTGGTACCGATAGGTGAGCTTCGTGTGGTCGATCCCCACGAGGTGCATGATCGTGGCCTGCATGTCGTGGATGTGCACCGGATCAGCCGTGATGTTCCAGGCGTAGTCGTCGGTCGATCCGTACACGTGCCCCGGCTTCGCGCCGCCGCCCGCGAGGAGGAACGAATACGCCTTGCCGAAGTGGTCGCGGCCCTTGGGGTTTGCCGGATCGCCCTGGCCGAACGGCGTACGGCCAACTCGCCTCCCCAGGCCACGAGCGTATCGGCGAGCAGGCCCCGCTCCTTCAAATCCTGGATCAGCGCGGCCGACGGCGCGTCGGTGTCCTTGCACTGCTGCTCGAGTTGCGTGAACAGATTGCCGTGCTGGTCCCAGCCGGCGTGCATGAGCTGCACGAACCGCGTGCCGCGTTCGAGGAGCCGCCGGGCGATGAGACAGTTGTAGGCGAACGTGCCCTTCACGTGGACGTCGGGCCCGTAGCGGTCGAGCACGTGCCGGGGCTCGTCGGAAAAATCGACGAGTTCCGGCACGCTCGCCTGCATGCGGTAGGCCATCTCGTATTGCGCGATACGGGTGTCGATTTCCGGATCGCCGTAGTCGGCCAGATGCGCGGCATTCATGGCGGCGAGGTCGTCGAGCAGGAGCCTTCGTGACTCGCGACTCACGCCGGCAGGATTCGTGAGATAGGGCACGGGCTCGCCGGTGTTGCGGAACTTCACCCCCTGGAAGCGGCTCGGCAGGAAGCCGCTGCCCCAGTAGTAGTCGAAGAAGAGCTGCCCGCAGCTCTTCGCCTTGTCGCTCGACGTCATCACGACGAACGCCGGCAGGTCGTCCGTCTCGCAGCCGAGGCCGTAGTTCATCCACGCACCCATGCTCGGCCTTCCCGGCACCTGGGCGCCGGTGAGGAAAAACGTCACGCCTGGCGCGTGGTTCACGGCCTCCGTGTGCATGCTCCGAACGAGGCACAGCTCGTCGGCGACTCCACCCAGGTGCGGCAGCATCTCGCTCATTTCCATGCCGCACGCGCCGTACTTCCTGAACGGCTTGATCGGCGAGACGATCGGCCATTTGGCATAACCGCTCGACATCGTGGAGAGCCGTGTCTGGCCGCGGACGCTCGCCGGGATGTCCTGACCGCCGCGTCCGATCAACTCGGGCTTCGGGTCGAAGAGATCGACATGCGACGGCCCGCCCCCCTGCCAGAGCATCACCACCCGCTTCGCCTTCGGCTCGTGATGCGGAAGGCCGGGCAGCCCGGGCATGCCCTGCGGCGATCCGGTCGCGGCGACATCCCGGCCGAGCAGTGACGCCAACGCCACCGCGCCGATACCCGTTCCGGCCGAGCCGAAGAGTTGGCGGCGGGTGACGCGGCAGGCGTTTTCGAGGTGCAGGTCGTGCATGGATGTCGACAGGCTGAAGCCTGTCCTACTCACGTGTGAGGGCTTCATCGAGGTTGAAGATGGCGAGGCACACGCTCGCCAACGCCGCATGCTCGGCCGGGTCGAGAGATTCGTCGCGCGGGCTCTCACCGACGTCCACTAGCTGCTTCGCCGCATCGACATCGGCCCTGTAGACGGCCAGTTGACGCCCATGCATCCGCCCCAGCGTCTCAAGGTCGTACCTCGTCGGCTTGCGGCCGAGGATCCGCCGGAACGCATGCTGGAGCCGACCATCGGCATCAGCGGCCGCCTTCATGCTCTTTTCCGCTAGGACGCGGGCGGCTTCGACCCACGTGGGATCGTTGAGGGTCGTGAGCGCGTGCAGGGGCGTGCTCGTCCGGCTGGCACGCACGGCGCAACTCTGCCGGTTGGCGGTGTCGAACATGTTCGCCGGGCTCACCGTCCGCCGCCAAAACGTATACAGGCTGCGGCGGTAGAGATCGGGGCCGTGGGAGGCGGGGTAGGTGAAATCCCGCTCCTTCGTGATCGCCAGGGCCTCCCAGATCTGGTCGGGCTGGTAGGGATACACAGGCTGGCCCCCGATCCGCAGATCGACGAGTCCGGAGGCGGCCAGCGCCTGGTCGCGGAGCACCATCGACGGCATCCGGAATCGCGCCGCGCGGGCGTGGAGGCGGTTTTCGGGGTCCTTCGCCAGGTGTTCGGCCGTCACCTTGCTCGCCTGCCGATACGTCGCGCTCGTCACGAGCAGCCGGTGCATCTGCTTCTGGCTCCAACCCCGCTCGCGAAACTCGACCGCCAGCCAGTCGAGGAGGTCCATGTGCAGCGGGTATTCGCTCTGCACACCCATGTCCTCGGTGGTCTTCACGATCCCGGTGCCGAAGAACTGCTGCCACATCCGGTTCACCTGCACGCGGGCGGTGAGCGGATGCTCCGGCAAGAACAGCCACCGCGCGAGGCCCAGCCGATTTTGCGGCACACCCTCGGGCAGCGGCGGCAGGAAGGCGGGGGGCGAGAAGTCGAGCTTCTCTCCCTTCGGCGCCAGGTAATCCCCGCGATCGAGAATCCTCGTGTCGCGCGGTTGCTTGTCGCTCATCACCATCGCCCTGGGCAATTGATCTCCCTTGTAGTCCTCGAACGCCTTGCGGTCCTGCTCGTACCGTGCCACCTCCGGGAGGTCCTTCACGAGCGTCGCCTTCAGCCGCGCGTCGAAATGATCACGGAGTTGCCGCTCGATCGACTTCTTCTCGTCTTCGGTGCGGTCCTTCTCGGGCTTGCGGAGCAGCGGCGTGAGGCTTCGCGACAGGTCGGCGCCGTCGGCCAGTTCGCCGTCGGAGGAAAGCCCCGCCTTCCACGCCGTGTACAGGGCATCGAGCACGGGCTTCGTGCGAGCCTCTCCCGACTTCATGGCCGTCTCCAGTTCGGCGAGCCGCTGCGCCTGCTCCGCCGACGGCAGCTCGAGGACCGGCGGCGCCACGCGGATCCGGGCCGAGAAGTGTGTCGGCACGCCCGACTCGGGCACGCGATTGAAGGCGTCGAGCAGGGCGTAGTAGTCGCGCTGCGTCAGCGGGTCGTACTTGTGGTCATGGCACTGAGCGCAGGCCATCGTCAGGCCGAGCCAGGTCGTGCTCGTCGTATCCACCCGATCGAAGAGGTTGTTGAACCGCTGCTCCTCGGCGATCGCACCGCCTTCGCCGTTGAGAAGATGGTTGCGGTTGAAACCAGTCGCGATCTTTTGGTCATTCGTGGCATCGGGCAGAAGATCTCCCGCCAGCTGCTCGATCGAGAACTGATCGAACGGCATGTCGGCATTCAGCGCCTTCACCACCCAGTCGCGCCAGATCCACTGCCAGGTGTCACCGTCCTGCTGGAAGCCGTTGGAATCGGCGTAGCGGGCGGCATCGAGCCACGGCAGGGCCATCCGCTCGCCGTAGTGCGGCGAGGCGAGCAGCCGGTCCACCAGCAGTTCGTAGGCCTCCGGCCGCGGATCGGCGACGAAGGCATCGACTTCCTCGGGCGTCGGCGGCAGGCCCGTGAGATCCGCGTGGAGCCGCCGGACGAGCGTGGCCCGATCGGCCTCGGGCGACGGCGAGAGCCCCGCCGCCTCGATTTTCGCGAGCACGAACCGATCGACGTCGTTCCGCGCCCAGTCGGCCCGCTTTACCTCCGGCGGCATGGGCCGCACCGGGGCGGTAAAGGCCCAGTGCGGCTCGTACTCGGCCCCGTCCATGATCCAGCGGTCGAGGATTTTTTTCTGATCGTCGGAGAGCCGCCGGTTGGAAGTCGGCGGCGGCATCAAGACGTCGGGGTCGGTCGAGTGAACCCGCTCGAGCATCGTGCTCGCGCCGGGATCGCCGGGTACGATCGCGCCGGCCTCGATGGCTGCGGCCCGATCATCGAGCCGCAGGTCGGCCTCCCGCTTGTTGCTGTCCTGGCCGTGGCAGTAGAGGCAATTTTCCGAGAGGATCGGCCGGATGTCGCGGTTGAAGTCGAGGGCGGGAAGTTCCTCGGCACGGCCGGTGGCGAGGACCGCCGCGACACTCAATGCCGCGAGGGCGAAACGGATCGATGCTACGGTCGAGCAACCCATGGAACGTTTCCATTCGGGGGTTACCCGCGTCGCCGATCCGCGGCCTCGGGAGGGCCAGTTCGGATCGCGGACCTCTCGGTCGATCGGCGGGAATGCCAAGTACACTCAATTCAAGAATAGCACCGTCTACCCTGCCGAAACAGCCAATTTTTTGCCGACAGCCGCGGTCTCACTGCCGAAATACTGCGACATCCTCGTCATCGGCGCGGGTGCGGCCGGGCTGTTTGCGGCCACCTGGGCGGGACGGGCTGCCCGGGCGGCCGGCAGGCCGATCTCGATTCTGGCAGTCGATGGCGCGAAGAAACTCGGGGCCAAGATCCTCGTGGCCGGCGGCGGCCGGTGCAACGTCACGCACTGGCGTGTGACCGAGGCCGACTACGCCGGCGGCACGCCACCTGCGATCCGCAAGGTGCTCGGCCGATTCACCGTCGAGCAGACGGTGCAGTTTTTCCGCGAGTGTGGTGTCGAGTTCAAGCGCGAGGACACCGGCAAACTGTTTCCCACCACCGACTCGGCCCGCACGGTGCTGGATGCCCTCGTTGCGGCGGCGACACAGGCGGGAGCCACGCTCGAACATCCGGCCCGTGTCGAGGCGATCGAGCGGGCGGGCACCGGCTTCCTCGTCGCCACCTCTGCGGGCCCGATCGAAGCCGGCCGCGTGATCCTCTGCACGGGCGGCAAATCGTTGCCGAAGTCGGGCTCCGATGGCGCGGGCTTCGCGATCGCCACGTCGCTCGGCCATTCGCTCACCGCGCCGATCGTGCCCGCGCTCGTGCCGCTCGTCGTGCCGGGCGAGCATTGGATTCGCGGGTTGTCCGGCCTCACGCTCCGTGCCGAGATGGTGCTGCTTGCGCCGACGGGCAAACGGCTGCGGTCATTCACGGGGAGCACGCTCTGCACGCACACGGGGCTCTCGGGCCCGGCCGTGCTCGATGTCAGCCGCCACTGGCTGGTCGAGCGCGAGCGTGATCGCGGCGTGCGGCTGGCGATCAACTGGCTCCCGGACATGTCGGCCGACGCCGTCGACAAGCTCCTGCAGGGTGCGGCCGGTCGTGGGCCGCTCGCCGTGCTTCGCGAGCACCTGCCCGAGCGGCTGGTGCGTCAGCTCTGCGACCTCGCTGGCGCGGCGGTTGCCGGTGATGTGCCGCGGGATGTCCGGCGAAGGCTCGTGCAGTGTGTGACCGGCCTCGAGCTCGACATCGTGGGCGACCGAGGATTCACCGTCGCCGAGGCCACTGCCGGTGGTGTGCCGCTCGCCGAAGTGCGGCTCGAGACGATGGAGAGCCGCGTCTGCCCGGGGTTGTTCTTCGCCGGCGAGGTGCTCGACGTCGACGGCCGGATCGGTGGCTTCAACTTTCAGTGGGCGTGGGCGAGCGGGTATGTCGCCGGGTCTGCCGCCGCTGCCGCGCGAGGCGATTCCCAGACTTCGTAGCGGCTCGCGCCGCGGCGCAGATCGACCACTCGAAGCGGCGCCGGTGCCGAGCCCGTGCATCGCGGTTGCACCAGGAGCCGATCCACAGCCTCCATGACGCGGTCGATCGACAGGGCCTTCATGGAGGCCGTTTCAGGATTCCAGGGCAGCGCGTGACCGGGGCGCTGTCGGGCGGCTCGGTGCCGGCGGGCCGTCTCGGCCTTCACGACCGCGCTTGTGGTCTTCCAAGGATGCCAGCGATTCGGGTCGGTGGGGCCGGCGAGCACGACCACGGGCACGCCGTTCGCGGCTGCGATGTGGTTGAGCCCCGAGTCGACGCCCAGGCACAGGTCCATGCGGGAAAGCAGCCCGCCCACGTCGGAGAGCGATACTGTCGCCGAGTGGTCGTGCACGTGCGGAGCCGAACGCGCGGCGATGAGCCGCAGGAGCGCGTCGTGGACAGGTCGATCAGCGGGCCCACCACAGAGAAAAACCTCGCATCCCCGCTCGGTCACGAGCCAATCGATGATCCGGGCAAACCGGTCGAGGGGCCACAGCCTGTGCTCGTCGGTCGACTGGGGTGCGACGAACACCTTCGGCCGTTCGGCGGCGACGCCGGTCACCAGGGCGTCGGCCTTGGCGGTGGAGTCGGCGGTGTTCCAGGCTTCGTTGTGGCCGTCGTCGATGGCGAGCCCCTCGCACCGCAAGAGATCGAGGAACAGCTCGGCCTGATGCCGATGGGGCACGACGGGCACCTGCCGCGAGAGCAGGGTCGATCCGATCGAGCGAAAGCCCACCCGCCACGGAATGCCTGCGAGCCAGGCGAGCAGGGCGCTCGAGAGCGATCGCTTGAGGAGATACACCCTGTCGTAGCGCCGCCCGCGGATCCAGCGGGCGTTCTCCATGACGTTGCCGAGCGACCCGCGCACCACACGGCCCATGCGGGGCGGCCTCCGCCAGGGGAGCCGTTCGTCGATGTACGGGCAGTCGGCCAGGAGCGAGTCCGACCCCGACTCGCTGAGCACGTCGATCACCGCGTGCGGAAAGTGCCGGCGCAGATTTCTCAGAAACGGCACCGCGAGCATCGTGTCGCCGATGAAGCGATTGCGCACCACGAGAATGCGGCGCGGCTCGGAGGATGTCGGGACGAAAGCGGGCATGACAGGCACTAGCGGGCGAAGCCGACGAAGAAGCTGAACAGCTGCTGGCTGTCGTACGGGGCGTAGGCGATCGGGACGGCGAAGTCGAGCGCGATCGGGGCCGGACCCATCGCCGGCAGCGTGATGCGGAGGCCGACACCGGGCGCCACCCGCATCTGCTGGATCGACACGTTCGATTCGACGGTGCCGAAGTCGGTGAACACCACTCCGCGGAGCGTGTCGTCGGCCGTGATCGGGAAGAGATACTCGACCGTGTTGAGCCACTGGAACGGGCCACCGATGATCGCGGCGTCTTGCCCGGGCTGGGGCGAGGTGCCGGCGACGGTCTGCCGGGGGCTCGCCCCGCGGAACGCGAAGCCGCGCAGGGTGTTGTAGCCACCGGCGTAGAAGTTGTCGTAGGCGGGCGTGTCGGGGCCCGACATGCCGAGGACGGAGCCGATCGAGAGCACGTGGCGGCCCGAGCCGTCGGCCCGTTCACTCAAGAGAAAGTATTGCCGTCCTTCGAGAATGCCGCGCGGATAGACGAAGGTGCCGATCACCTGCTCGAACTCGAACGTCGCCAGATGGCCCTGCGTGGGCAGGAACGGGCTGTCACGGGTATCGTGAATGAGCCCGCCGGAGAAGCCATACACCGCGTTCGTGCCGAGCATATTGTTGACGGCCGGTGTGGGCAGCCGTGGGTTGAACACGTCGACACTCTCACCCCGGAAGCCACCGTTGATCGACAGATCGGGAGCGAACTGAAACTGGTAGCCGAGGCCGACGCGGCCGCCGACGCGGGCCTCGGCCCAGTCGTAGAAGAACCGCGTGTAGTAGGACGCACTCGTAGACAGACCAATCCGGGTGTCGAAGAGATACGGCTCCTGGAACGTCGCCGTATATCGTTGCAACTGCGTGCCGGGCGCAGCTTCGAGGCGGAATCGCTGGCCGGCCCCGCGGAAGGCCGTACCGTTCTTGATGTCGTCCCAGCTCTGGGGGAGCCGGAAGAGATCGAAGTTTTGCTCGTCGACCACGATGTTGCCGACGAGGCCGGCGTTGGAGTTGACGCCGGCACCGATCATGAGGCGGCCGGTCTGCGTCTCTTCGGCGTCGACGTCGACGATCACATAGGGCTCGTTGCCCGGAAACACCTGCAACGGCTGGTCGGCTGCGAACGGCGGCACCATGCCGGGCTGGGCCACCATGCCCGGTTGGCCGAAGGGCTGACCGGGAAAGGGCTGGACCATGCCGGGCTGGGCGCCGGGCGCGAACCCCGGCTGGAATCCTCCGGGCGGCACTGCCTGGGGAAGCCCCGGCGGCGGCGCCATCGGCTGTTGCGCTACGTAGACTGGCGGCTGCACGGGCGGGGGCGGTGCGACGGTGCGCGAGTAGTCGAGCGCCTCGGGGCCGGTGGGGGCCAGCGGCGCCCCGCCCCAGGTCTGCGGGGGCGCCTGCGGCTGCTGCTGCACGAAGGGCTGCGGGCTCTGGCCACGCCACACCGTGCCGGCGACGCTGCCGGGAGCAGTCTGGCGGGGCGGCTGTGCCTGCGGCGCGGGGGCACCGGCCGGCGTGGGTGCCGGCTGCACGATGCCGCCGGCGTCGAGCAATTCTCCTTCGAGCACGAGATCGATCACGGCGTCCTCGGACGAGCCGGGATCGGGGCTCTGGCCGCGGAACCCCGGCTGGCTCGGATCGCGGGCGATCTGCTCGTTGGCGTCCGCCGCGTTCTCAGGCTTGCTGAACACGATCCGCGGCCCCTCTCCCTTCGACGCATCGGCCAGGAATAGGCTGCTCGATTTCAGCCGCCGCTCGTCGTCGCGCAGCTTGCGGATGTCGAGGATGTCGCCCGGCCGCAGCGAGAGGCGATTGAGCACCGTGCTGTGTTTGGTGTGAGGGTGGTCGCCGCGGATGCGCACGTTGATCTTGCCGACACGATACCGCTGTCCCTCGGTGACGTTGTAGACGAGGTCGAGCTGACCGGGCTCCTCGAGAAACCGTGGATCGGCCCGGATGTCGGCGAACACGAAGCCCCGGCCGCCGTAGATGTCGCGGATCTGGCCGAGGTCGACATCCATCTTGGATTGATTGAACGGCTCCCCGCTCTTGAGCTTGAGCTCACGGGCGAGGAACTCACTCTTGAATTTGCTGTTGCCGATGAACGAAACGTTGCGCACCGAATACCGCGGCCCCTCGTTGATCACGAACGTGAGCAGCGTCCAGTCCTTGCCCGCGCCGTGCACCACTTCGAGCTCACGGCCCACCTTCGCCTGGAAGAATCCGAGGCTGCGGTAGTAGGCGGTGAGAGCGTCGACGTCGGCATCGATCTTCTCGCGGTCGACGTCTCCGCCGAGGAGCCAGAAGACGCCCGGTTTCGACTTGATCTGGGTGAGCAGGCGGGCGTCGCTGGCGATCGAGTTGCCCACGAATCCGGTCCACAGCGACTTGCGGCTCCGGCCCTCGTCGATCAGGAACACCGCGCCTTTGTCGCCCGGCTTGCTGCCCTCGACCGTCGAGACGCGGGCCGCGTCGTAGCCCTTCTCGTGATAGAACGATTCAATCCGCCGGCGGGCCTCCTCGACGACGTATGGGTCCATCGAGTCTCCCACGTCGATCTCGGCCTTCTTCCGCAGCGTGCGGGTGGTGACCTTCTCGTTGCCGACATATTTCACGTAGCGGAGCATCGGTCGCTCGACCACCTGGAAGATCACGACCACGCCCTCCTTCACCCGCACGTACTTCGGGTGCACGTCGACGAACTTCCGCGAGCGGTGCAGCGTGCGCACGTCCTCTTCGATCGCCTGGGCGTCGAAGATCTGCCCGGCACGGGTCACGAGCTTGGGCAGCTTCGAAACCTCCGTGGCGTGATTTCCCTCGATTCGAACCTCGACGATGCGGTTGGCCTCGTCGACGGGCGGTGCTGCCGCGGGGAGTGGCTGGGGCGTCGCAGGGCCAGCCACGGGCGTCATTCCCGGGCCGGGAACCTGGCCCGGTGCCTGTGCCCACGAGGGCGCGGCCGCCAGGGCCAGCGCGAGGAGCTGGAGCCAGGTCAGGGTGCGAGGGGCGGA
>JBMLMS010000370.1:0-4833 GCA_049243925.1 Pirellulales bacterium | reverse complement strand
CCCTCGGCGATGGAGCAGCGTACCGCCGGCTCCGACGCCGGATTGGGCGAGTTGATAGCGGCGCCTCACCCCAGCCTTCGATAGACCCGGCGCAGGAGCGCCGTCGAGAGACGCGGCGCGAGCCGTTTGAGCCGCCACAGGCAGCGGGCCTGAAAGCCTTCGACCACATACCGCTCGTCGCGGTCGATCGCGCGGCGGATGCGATGCGCGAGGGCGGCGGAGTCGAGGGGTGTCGCGTCCATGCGGCGGCGGGCCTCACGGGCCTCGCGGTCGGCGGAGAAGTGCCAGGTGTCGAGGAGCCCGGAGCGGAAGAAGCCGGGGCACACGATCGTGACGCCAGGCCGGCCGGCGGGAGATTCGGCCGCGATCGATTCGGAGAGCGCGATCACGCCGGCCTTGCTCGCCGAATAGGCGGCCATCGAGGGGATGCCGAGCAGGCCCGAGATCGAGGCCACGTTCACGACGCGTGCGCCGGAGGGGTGCTCGCGCAGCCACGGCAGAAATGTTTCGCAACCCAGGGCCGTGCCGACGAGATTCGTGTCGATCACCCGGCGCCACTGCGCGTCGGGCAGCCGACCGACTTCGCCGGTGGCACCGACGCCGGCGGCGTTCACGAGCAGGTCGAGTGCCGGCCAGGCGGCCCGCAGGCGGTCGTGGAGCGCCTGCCAGCCGGCAGCGTCGCGCACGTCGAACGGGGCCACGAGCGCGGTGGACGCCCCTCCGGGCGATGCGGGCGCGACGCGTTCGAGGGTGGCCGCCGATTCGGGCAGATCGACGAGGGCGAGGCTCCAGCCTTCAACGGCGAGCAGCCGGGTGAGGGCCGCTCCCAGGCCGCTTGCCGCACCCGTGATGACGGCAGTTCGACGCACCGGCATCCGGAGCGAGAGGGCGGGGGAGAAACGAAACGCGGGCAAACAAGCGAGGGTGACGGGACTCGAACCCGCGGCCTCCAACGTGACAGGCTGGCGCTCTAACCAACTGAGCTACACCCCCGTGTGACGCCCATCTGCATGGGGCCGCCGGGAAGAAAGCCTCGCGTGTCGGGAAGTATACCGCAGCCGCTCCGCGCCGGAAGAGCGGCCGGAATTCGCCGCGTCACATGATCCCACGCGAGGGATCGAAGCCCTTTTTCTTCGCCAACTCGAAGTCCTGCTTCGCCTGTTCGGCCAGGCCGGCCTTCTCGCAGGCCTGGGCGCGGTGGTGGAGCATCACGGCCAGGCCGTGGTCGAACGTGCGGAGGCGGCGGGCCAGTTCGTCACGATCCATGCGGCCGGCCAGCAGCGTGAGCTGGCGGCGCTGCTGCTGCATGCCGTCGATCGCGAGATTGAGCTGGTCGATCGCCTCCTGGGTGCGGCCGGCGAGAAACAGGATATAGCCCCTCGTATCGAGCAGTTCGGGCGGGGCCTCGCCAACGGCCACGATGGCGGCATCGATGTCGGCGAGCGCCTCGGGCACCTCCCGGCCGACGAGCGCACGCACGTAGGCCCGGAAGTTCAGGGCCTCGGCATCGCCCGGTGTGGCGAGCGACACAACTTGCGCGGCATCGGCGAGAGCGGCATCGGGTTCGCCAAGCACGACCCGCACGAGCGCCCGCACCCGGAGCGGCTGCGGAGACAACGGCGCTGCGGCGGCGGCGGCCTGGGCGTCGTCGAGCGCGCCCGGGGCGTCGCGATCCTCGAGCCGGAGCATCGCCCTCAGGCACAACAGCTCCGCGTCGACACCGTGCCAGCGAAGCGCCCGCCCCACTTCGACGACCGCCCCACGCACGTCGTCGCGTGCCTCACAGGCCGCGGCCCGCTCGAGCGACCAGCCGACCACGAGTTGTCGCACGAAGGGCGCTGCTTCCGGCAGCACGATCGCCGGCAGGAGCACGCCGGCCACGAGACCGAGCAGCACGAGCCGCTTCCACGCGGGCCACGAACGGCCACGGCGGGGTGCCGAGCCATCGCGATCCGGCGTCGTGGGCGGCGGCTCGAAGCCCGGTGGAACTGGAAATCCGTCGCGATCGTACCGCATGGGGATACCTTTCACCGCGCACTGGATGGGCCGAGGCGGCGGTGCCATCGCACTGCCACGCCTGTCATCGTAGCCACGCGCACCTCGGCCCCACAATTGACGCGCCGCAGCCACTGGCGTAAGGTCTGCCGACCACGTGGAGGCCGCATCATGCCGCTGTTCGAGATCGAGACCAGCGCTCACATCATCATCTCGTGGGCGGCCGACGAGCAGGCCGCCGCCGCGGTCGTCGAAGACGCCTACCCTGGCGAGAAGGTGGTGCGGATGACGCGGCGTCCGCGCGACTGCTGGGTGATCTCCAAGTCGGCGCTCGGGCTGACCACGTCGAGTGCCGATCCCTGCCACACCGCCCGCGAGTGCCTGGCGAAGGCGTCGGGCGACAAGCTCCACGCGATCCGGCTCTACATGCACGAGACAGGCGATGATCTCGAGCGGGCACGCAAGGTGATCGAATCGAACATGGTCATGGGCTGGTGACGGCCGTCAGTTCGAAGCCCACCACCTGCGTCGGCGTGGCGAGGCCGCCGTTGTCGGAAATGCCGACGATCGCCCTCCGGCCGGAGCCGAGTTTCGGACCCAGACACAGCCCCTCCAGATTCAGGCCCAACGCCCCCGACCAGACGAGCGCCTTGCCGACGAACTTGTCGGGCATGCCGGCCAGATCGCTGCCGATGCCGGAGACGTCGGCGGCTACCGACGTGTCGACCGCATAGAGGCGGCTCTCGAAGGGAGGCAGACCCGGCCCGCCGCTGCGTTCGAGCACGAGCAGCCGACCGTGCCCCAGCGCGACGAGCGCCACGACCCCGGAGAGCGTGGGCCCGGCAAACACGGGCACGAAGTCGTGGGGAGGATCGACCTGGTAGGCGACCTGCAGCGGCGGCCGTCCTGCCCGGAGCGGCAGCCGCATCAGCCGCACGACCGTCCCGACCCCAGCCGCCGCCGGGCTGCCATCGGGAACCAGCGCCTCTTCGTTGGACGTCCACAGATGGGCCCCATCGGGATCGAGTGAAAGTGACTCGGGGCCGCGATTGGGCCGCCTCGACCGCATCAGGGCGGGCAGCGGAACAGTGCCGTCCGCCGCACCGTCGTCGAGGCGAAACACGCGGATCGCAGGCGTCTCCTCCTCGCAGAGAAAGACGGCGGGCACCCCATCCAGACGCGGCGCCACATCTTCGTAGTCGTGTCGCTCGGCGACGGTGATCGCTGCGAAGGCCGATGCCGAGAGCGGCGTGCCATCCGGGGCGAGGTCGAGCCGAAAGCGGATCAGGCTCGAACTGTTGTCCAAGACCGCGACATAGCGATCACCTCCCAGCCACGTCACACCGCTCAGGCCCGTGAGCCGGAGGGGGGGGCCGTCGGCGGCCGACACCTCGTCGGGCAGCGACACCGCGCCGCGGTGTTCGACATGCAGCCCGCCCGCGGCACGGTCGGCAGCGTGAAGAGGACTCAGGCCCGCGACCGCCGCGACAAGCGCCGCCATGCACATGCGAGCGACAAAATGTGGGGGCATCGCAGCCATCGCCACGCATCGTAGCAGCCCGCGGGAACGAACCGTCGTGGACCGACCGAGCGGTCTACGGCGCGACCGGTGCCGGCGTCTCGAACGATGCCGTGCGCACGGCCGACGGCGTTGCCGGCGCGGCCTCGACGAGAATCGCACGGGTGGGGCGATAGCTCGACGTGCCGGCCGGACGGTAGCCGGGGTCAGGCCGCCGGGCCGGCGGGGTCGCCGGCGCCGCCGGAGGTGGCGGGGCTCCAGGAAGCGCTGGAGTGGCGGGCAGGGGCGGCGGAGAGAGAAACGGAGAGGCCGGCACGCCCGCAGGCGGCGGAGCGGCCGAGAGCGGTGGGGCCGCTGCCGGCAACGCTGCGGCACTCGGCATGGCCGCCATCGCAGGCTCGAGCGGCGGTGGAGAACTGCCGAAGCTCGCGCCCCCAAACCGGCTCCCCGGGACGCTTGCATAGCGAGACGACTGCGACAGCGGATCGACCCCGCCAGGGGAAGCGAGACTCTGAGAAGCAGGGCTCGCGACAGGCGAGGCAGCGAAGCCCGAGGGATCGGCCGCACGGCCGAGCGGTGCCGGCTCGTAGCCAGCGGTGGCTGGGAAGGCGCCGGACGTCGCCGCCGGCGGCGAGGCCGCGGCACCGAAGGGCGTCGCAGGCACGGCCGCCATCGACGGCGCTGGAGGGCCGCCAGCAAGCGGCGCGTAGGGTCCCACCTGCGGGGCGATGGACTGCGCGGTTTGCTGCGGCGGCGGGGCGGTGACGGCGGTGGCCGCAGCGGCCGCCGCCATGGCGGCCGGCACAGGCTGGCTGCCGTAGGTGATCGCAGCGGGCTCCGTCGCCGGGAGCGCCGGCGGTGCGACCGACTGATTCGGCTGCCCGGCGGCCGCATCGGCCACTGCATAGCCGTTGGGGGTGGTCGTGGTCGGGTAGGGGGCGGCTGATTCCGAAGGCTTTTTGATGCTGCCCTCGAAGGGAGGCGCCGCGGCGAGTTTCTCGGCGTCCGCAGGCTTCGCCCCGCCGAACGACCACCACGACGGCGCCGACATCGCCGTGGCACCGCTGCGGCATCCCGTCGACGCGATCGCCCCGAAGGCGACGGCCATCCCGGCCACCGCCGTCAGCGGCCGCCCGGCAGCGTGGCGATGCAGGTCTCGGATGCGCGGAACGGGCGTGCCCATGGGGAAATTCTCCGGACGGTGCAGATCGGACCTCGACGCGGGCCGACAGCCCTGCGGCCCCGTCGATGGCAGGGGAATAGGCGGGCAGTCGACGTGCCGTCAACGCCAGCAGGGCCTGAAAAGAAAAACCGGCGCG
>JBMLMS010000369.1:0-7248 GCA_049243925.1 Pirellulales bacterium | reverse complement strand
GGCGCAGCGCAGGCAAATCCGAGTGAGCCGGAGCCTGGAGGGCGAAGGCGAACGTCCGGCGAGACGGTACGGGGTAACCCCGAGCCGGCGCACACCACGAGAGCCACGACAGCCCGAAGCCCGTCCTACTTCCGTGGCCCGGACGTAGACGTCGCCATTTGCGGCCGCTTCACGAAGTAGATCTTCGGGTCGTCCACCACCCACGGCGTGCTCCACGTCTTGCCGTCGTCCATGGTGCAGACGTTGTAGAAAAACGTCTTCAGCCACTCGGTGCGGTAGCCGTAGGGGAACTGCGACGTGATGTGGTCGTCCATCGTCAGATCCTCGACGCCCTGGCTCGCGAAGAAGTGGATCATGCCGTCGGGCGTGAACGAGAGGCCGAGCGTCCACCAGCCGAGCTGGTCTTCGGGAATCGAGGGGCCACGGATCTCGCCGCCGTTCTTGCCGCTCCGCACGCGAATGTAGGCCTGCTGCGGAAGGTTTTTCTTGGCGTTGGCTTTTTCGTAGCAAATGAACATGCCGGGCCAGTATTCCTCTTGCCCCCACCTACCTTCGTCGGGATGGTCGTCGCCGGTGATGATCGCGTGGGTGAAGCAGCCGGCGCGGAAGCCGAACGACGGGCCGCTGCGCTTTTCCCACTGCTCGAACGGCGGCAGGTAGACGCGGGTCACGATGCTCGGACTGTCAGCCACGGAGATACCGCGGCCGATCGAGCGGCTGGCAGCGAAGATCAGGTCGTCTTGCTGCATCTGGTAGGTGACCTTCCCGGGGATGCCGGCGTGGAGCGACGAAATCAGGAGGCCGTGCGTGCTCCCCTCGAGCCCCGGGCTCGGCAGGGCGATCCGCTTCACCACGTCGGGCGTGCCGCGCTTCGGGCCTTCGAACCACAGGCGGTTGGCGCTCTTGCCCATCGGCCCGCGCATCCGCTTGTCCTGCTCCTCCGAGCTCTTGGGGTGGTTGTACGACCAGTTCCACTTCGCATCTTCGAAGTCATCGGTCGCCCCTTTTGCCAGTGCGCCGGTGCCCGGCACGAGCACCGGCTTCTTGGCGGCCACGGGCTTGGCGGTGGGCGCGGGCTTCGCCGGGGTGGCCGGTGCGTCGGCGGCCCGGCCGACGGCCGTCAGCAGGATGGCGAGGGCGAGGCCCGTGCCGAGAACCTTCGCAGCGTGGTTGGAAATAGCCATGGCAGAGCACCCCGCGGGAAACTGGTGTGAGTCTTTACCCGCTCATCGACCGCACCTCCCCGGCGAGTGCAGCCCGGGCACGTGGCGTAGATGCAGTCGGGGCCGTTTGCCGGCCTTTCCCAGCCTGCCCGGTCGACGGTCGCCGACCAGCCCGGGCAAAGTCCTCTGGAAAAACCGTCTCGCGCCCGTCACAACTCCCGCCCGGTTTCGCCGCTTCGCTCACCTGTCCGGGCTCCGCACCATGCGCCTCGCGATCGTGCTTCTGCTCTCCTCGGGATTCTCGTGTCTGCTCGCGCGTGCGGCCGACGAACCCGCCGCCCGTGTGGCCCGCTCGCACATCCAGCCGGTCGGCGAGATCGCCGCGGCCGAGCGGTCGAACCCGTGGGCGGGGCTCGTCACGGCCCGGGCGCCCGCCGTGCTCAGGGAACAATTCCGGCTCGAACGCGGCGCGGGGCTCGTGGTCGAGCAGGTCGCACCCGGCTGCGTGGCCGAGCGGGCGGGCCTCAAGCGACACGACGTGATCGTGGCGGTCGACGGCCAGCTGCTCTTGCTCCCCGAGCAGTTCGTCACGCTCCTCGAATCCTCGGGCGACGACGCTCCGCTCGAATGCCGCGTGCTCCGCGGCGGCGTCGAAACGATGATCTCGCTCCGCCAGGTGCCCGCACCGGCGACGACAGCCATGGGCCTCCTCAAGCCGGCGGAGTCGTCGCTCGCCCTCGTGCCCCGCAAACCGGCAGCGGTGGCCACCGTCACGCAGCTGCCCGATGGCTCCCTCCAGCAGCGCGATGCCGACTACCTCGTGAAGCTGACAGGCGGCGACACGCCGAAACTCGTCGTCCAGGATGGCCGGGGGCGCATCATCTTCAACGGGCCGATCGACACGCCGGAGCAGCGGAGCATGGTGCCTCCCGAGGCACGCAGCCGCATGGAGGGACTCGAGCGGCTCGTCGCCCAACAGCAGGCGCTCAAGGCGGCGACCGGCGTCGCCGACAGAGCCAAGCCGCCGAAGGCCCGCATCGGCGCCCTCGACATCAAGCCTGTCGAGATCAAGTGAGCCACCGGCTCAAAACCGCACCTCGGCCACGTCGCGCGACCAGCTGCCGCCGGCCGACCGGGAGCCGCCGCCGCCGCCGAATCCTCCCCCGCCGATGATCGACCGCCACGGATCGGGGCCGGTGAACGTGCCACGCGGCAGGGAGATCACCCACGGCCCCGCACCGCGCGACATTCGCTCGAAGGCGTCTTGCATTTGCCGGCGCTGGATATCTTGGACGCGCCGCTTCCGGCGACGCTCGGCCTCGGCCGTGGCCGCACCGTAGGCCTCGCGGGCCAGGGCCGCCGCCTCGGCCGACGTCTTGATCGAATCTTCATACCGCTGCCGTGTGAGCAGGGCCTTCGCCTGCTCGAGCGCAGCCGTCGCCGACCGCACATCCGCCGACACACCCTCGGCATACCAGGCCGCCGCACGGCGAATGATGCTGTCGGTCTCCTCGATCTCGGCGAAGGCCTGCCGGGCCAACCGCTCGTCTTCGGTGGCGAGCTCCTCGGCCCTGGCTGCGGCGGCGTCTGCGGCGTCGATCACGCGGGCACTCTGCAGGAGATCGGGCCGCTCCACGGCCATGCCGCGCTCGGCGAGTTGCACGAGCCTGCCTGCCTCGCGGCAGTGTTCGTTGGCCCGCACACGGTCGGTGCGCTGCCGTTCGAGCTGTTGCTCCAGGGCCGCAATCCGCCGGCCCGAGATCACCGCCCGTTGGGGCAGTGCGGCCCGCAGGCCGTCGAGTTCCTGCCGCCTGTCGGTCACTGCCACCTGGCAATTCTCCACCCAGGCTTCCTGCCGCACCGTCTCTTCGAGGAGCGCGAGCGCCTTGAAATAATGCTGACGCGCGGGAGCCGCCGCCTCCTGAGCCTCGGCGATCATGCCCCGGATCCGCACGAGTCCCTCGTCGGCCTTGGCCACGTTGTCGGCGAGATCGGTCCACGAGCTTTCCGCATAGGCGCCCGCGAGATGCTCGAGGGCCCGCACGGTGGCGACCCGGCGGCCGGCGAGGGCCTCCAGCCGCGTCACACAGCCCGGCAACAGGTCGTCGATCTTCGTCTTGGCAGCCACGATGCTCTCGAGAATCGCGAGCGCCTCGGCCGCATGCCGCTCCGCATGCTCCACGTGGGCGACCGCGCCTTCGGTCTCGCCTGCATCGAGCAATTGCGCGGCGAGTTCGACATGCTCCCGGGCTTTGCCCACGTGCACCGTCGGATCGGCACCCGGCTCGGCGAGCAGCCAGCCTTCCGCCCGCTTGGCACGAATCTTCTGCTCGGCGTCGTCGGCCCCGAGAGCCGCCTTGTGGCGGCGATCGTCGGCGGCCTCGAAGGCATCGAGTCGGCCGGTGAGTGTGTCGAGCCCGGCGAGCGCCCCTTCGAGCCTGCCCCGCGCCTCCACGGGATCACTTTCGAGATCATGCTGCGCAAGCGCCAGGCTGCGGCTCGCCGCCGCGGTGGCCGCCTGAAACGCGGCGCCAGACCGGCCGCGGGTGGCGAGCTTTTCGATGCGGCCCGTGGCCTCGGCCACGCCCGACTCCAGTTTCGCTGCCAAGCCCCGCGATGTCTCATGAGCCTGCTCGAGCACGTCGAGCGGCGCCCGGCATTCTCCTGCCACGTCGGCGAGCGGGGGTCGCGCCTCGGCCGAGTCGAGCAGCCGAATGCAGTCGGTGGCGGCGGCGGTGCCCAGAAACCATTCCGAATCGACCCGCTCCTGCGCCTTCTCCCACACGTCCATGAGCCCGAGCCAGCGCTCGCGGTAGCGGCGGATCGCTCCTTGCACCGTGTCGTAGGTCGACCTCGTCTGGCCCTGCATCGGTGTCTTGAAATCGGGGTCGGTGTGCGGCAGAAGCCGATGCCGCTCCTGCTGGGCGTCGAGGAGATCGGACAGGGCCACCACCTCCTGCTTGAACGCGGCGAGCTTCTGCCGCGCCTCGTGCACGCGCCGGTCGTGCCGCGAGCGCTGCACGAAAAATGTCACGAGCCCCGCGAGCCCGCCGAGCCCGAGCACCGTAAGCGGCAGCGTGCGTGTGCGAAACACCCGCGCCGCCTCGACCCGCGCCCGCTCGCGATCCTGCCGCGATTTCACCCAGCCCTCTGTCGCCTCGACGAGGGCGGCGAGGCCGTCGTCGTAGAGCCCATCTTTCGCCCGCGGCACGAAGGCTTTTTGGATGAGCTCGGCTTCGATCGTCTGGGGATCCAGGCCGCTCGACACTTCCAGCGCCCACGGGGCCCGCATCGCGATCGTGCGCCCCTTCACGTCGAGCACGACCGTCACGTCGCCGGCCGGGTCGTAGCCGGCTGGCTGGTCGCTGCCCTCCCGCCGCCAGCGGTCGACGAGCGCCTCGAGGAGGCCGCGGGCCGACTGTCCCTCGCGGGCATCTCCGATCACGATCACGCGGTAGTCGCGGCCGCTGGCCTGCTTCGCCGCCTCGACCGCGGCCTTCACCTTGTCGAATGTTTCGGGGCTTCCGGCCACGAACACGCGGCGCGTGTCGGTGGGCGAGATTCGCGGGGGCTCGTCGGCAGCCACGGATCGGGCCACCGCGCACGCCACGACCACCGCCAGCAAAACCGCCATCGCGGCAGCCTGTCGAAACACTCCACTGCGCATGAATCCTCCACGGCAAACGATCGATCAACGACGACGTCGAGCCTGGGAGTTTATCTCCGCGGGCGACCCGATCTCAACGCAGCGGCACGAAACTCAGCGGCCAAAATCTTCAGCCGTGGGCCGCGACGATCCCTGGGGAAAGAGGCTCGGCCGTGTTGCCGGCCCACGCGGCGCGGGTGTCGCCGGGCCGGGCCGACCCGCCGGCTGCATGCCCGGACGAGCCTGGCCGCCGTTCGTCAGGGGCCGTGGGTCGCGAGGGCGGCCCGCATTGAGATCCGTCTTCGGTGTCGGTGATGCAGCACCGTAGCCTTGCCGCACGGCGGGGGCGCCGGCGCGAACCCCGCCGGTGAGCGGCGGCGCACGGCCCGGCGGCACGCTGGGCGCGGGTTTGGCGACCGGTTTCTGCTCGGCATCGCCCGTGGGCTTGCGGGGGGGCGGATCGGTCGGTGCGCCCGGCAGAATCAGCGTGTCTTCTTCCGGGGGCGGTGTCGCATCGCGGGTCGGGCCGGCCGGCCCCGCGGCCCGCGGTCGGCCGGTGAGCGGATCGAGCCCGGAGTTTTGCATCGTGTCGACGCGTTCGCGGCGCATTCGTGCGCGGGCGGCTTCGGCCTCGGCCTCGTCGATCCGGCCGTCGGAGTCGAGGTCGAACCGTCGGAGCAGTTCATCGCGGGTCATGCCGCCTGAGACGCTCGGTGTTTCCCGCCCAGGCAAGAGCCCGCCGCTGCGGCCGCCGGGTGCCTGCGCCAGGCCTTCGGTGGCAATCGCCAGCAGCAGGCACGCCGAGAGCCCGCCGAGGCGGCGGGCGTCGATGCCGGCATCACGGACATGTGTCATGACTCGCCTCCAGGCAGAAGTGTACCGGCCAGCGGCCGAGCCATCATGTCGGCGATCGCGGCCGCAGCCGTTGCGGCGTCGCCACCCGCCTTCTCGAGCTCGCGGGCGGCCACATGGCAGTGCACCGTGTGGCCGTCCACGACCGTGGCCGGTGGGTCGACTTCGCGGCAGACACGTTCGGCCAGTGGGCACCGCGGGTGAAACCGGCAGCCCGGTGGCGGGTTGGCCGGGCTCGGCACATCGCCGGTGAGCACGATCCGGCGCCGACGGCGGGCCGGATCGATCCGTGGCACTGCCGAAAACAGGGCCAGCGTGTACGGATGCAAGGGTGCCCGGTAGAGCACGTCGGCCGTGGCATGCTCGACGATCCGCCCGAGGTACATCACGGCCACCTCGTCGGCCAGGTATTCGACCACCGACAGATCGTGCGAGATGAAGAGATATGTGAGCCCGAGCTGCTCGCGCAGCTCCACGAGCAGGTTCACCACCTGCGCCTGGATCGACACGTCGAGCGCCGACACGGGCTCGTCGAGCACGAGAAACTCGGGCTCGAGCACGAGCGCCCGCGCGATTGCGATCCGCTGCCGCTGGCCCCCGGAAAACTCGTGCGGATAGCGACCGAGGGCCGCTGCCGTGAGCCCGGTGCGCTCGAGGGCCCGGCGCATCCGCTCGAGCCGCTCGGCCGCCGTGCCGAGGCGATGGATCACGAGCCCTTCCTCGAGGATCGCCCGGATCGTCATCCGCGGGTTGAGCGAGCCGTAGGGATCCTGAAACACGATCTGCATCCGCCGGCGCAGGGCCGCGAGCGCCGAGCCGTGGGTGGCCCGCACATCGGTGCCGGCAAACCGCACGCTGCCGCCGGTCGGCTCGACCAGCCGGAGGATGCTGCGGCCCACGGTCGTCTTGCCGCAGCCGCTTTCGCCGACGAGGCCGAGCGTTCGTCGCTTGGCGATCGCGAAGCTCACGCCATCCACCGCCCGCACGCTGCCGACCTGCCGGCGCATGAGGCCCCTCCGCACCGGAAAGTGCGTCTCCAGGCCCGACACGGCGAGCAGTGGCTCGAGGCTCATGCGACTCGTTCCGCGGTGGGCGTGTGCGGCTCCCCAAGCTCGCCCGCGAAGGGGCAACGCACGAAGTGGCCCGGGGAAAACTCGTCGAGGGTGGGGGCCGCGGAAACGCACTCGGGCATCCGGGCGAAGGCACACCGCGGATGGAATCGGCAGCCGGAGGGAAAGTCTTGCGGTGCCGGCACCATGCCGGGGATCGTCGTGAGCGGGCCTGCGTGCCGCGGCCCCGGCCGCGCGGCGAGCAGGCCGATCGTATAGGGATGGCGCGGGTTCGCGAATAATTCGGCGGTGGCCGCCCGCTCGACGATCCGGCCGGCATACATCACGGCCACGTCATCGCAGGTCTCGGCCACCACGCCGAGATCGTGCGTGATCAACAGGATCGCGGTGCCGAGCCGCGTGCGCAGGTCGGCCAGCAGATCGAGAATCTGCGCCTGGATCGTGACGTCGAGCGCCGTCGTGGGCTCGTCGGCGATCACGAGATCGGGCTCACAGGCCAGCGCCATCGCGATCATCA
>JBMLMS010000368.1:0-1239 GCA_049243925.1 Pirellulales bacterium | reverse complement strand
TTCCAGACCGGCAGCGGCACGCAGTCGAACATGAACGCCAACGAGGTGATCTCGAACCGGGCGATCGAGATCGCCGGCGGCGTGATGGGCTCGAAGAAGCCGGTGCATCCCAACGACGACGTCAACCGTGGCCAATCGAGTAACGACACGTTTCCCACCGCGATGCACATCGCCGCGGTGGAGGTGGTCCACGACCGGCTCCTGCCGGCCGTGCGGAGCCTGCGCGACGTGTTCGCCAGGCTCGAGCGCGAGCATGCGGGCCTCGTGAAGATCGGCCGCACCCACCTGCAGGACGCCACGCCAATCACGCTTGGCCAGGAGATCTCGAGTTGGCGGGCCCAGCTCGACGACCGAATCCAGTCGGTCGAGCGGGCGCTCCCCGGGCTCTACGAGCTCGCGATCGGCGGCACGGCCGTCGGCACGGGGCTCAACGCCCATCCGCGGTTCGGCGACGTAGCGGCCGGCTTCATCGCGAAGGAAACACGGCATCCGTTCGTGTCGGCACCCAACAAGTTTGCGGCCCTCGCCGCCCACGACGCCCTCGTGGAGGTGAGCGCCGCCGAGCGCGGCCTCGCGATGGCCCTCCTCAAGATCGCCAACGACATCCGCTGGCTCGCTTCGGGCCCGCGCTGCGGCATCGGCGAGATTTCGATCCCGGAAAACGAGCCCGGCAGCTCGATCATGCCGGGCAAGGTGAATCCCACGCAGTGCGAAGCGATGACGATGGTCTGCGCCCAGGTGTTCGGCAACGACGCCACCGTGGCCTTCGCCGGCAGCCAGGGCAACTTCCAGCTCAACGTCTACAAGCCGGTGATGATTCACAACGTGCTGGAATCGGCCGACCTGATCGCCGACGCCTGCGACTCGATGCGAATCCACTGTGCGGAAGGGATCGAGCCGAACGTCGCCCGGATCAAGCACCACCTCGACGACTCGCTGATGCTGGTGACGGCCCTCAACACGCACATCGGCTACGAGAAGGCGGCGAAGATCGCGAAGAAGGCCCACGTCGAGGGCACGAGCCTCAAAGAGGCCGCCGTCGCACTCGGCTACGTCACGCCCGAGCAATACGACCAATGGGTCGTACCCGTCGAAATGACCCGCCCCCTGGCGACGTGATCATCGTACGTGTCGTAGCGCGCCGGCTCGGGGTGACCCCGTACCGTCTCGCCGGACGCTCACTACGGGCTTGCTGTCGCGCCGTCGCCGCCGTCCCGGCGTCGTCTCCGGCTTACGGTC